>JAAAOZ010000463.1 GCA_009908585.1 Chloroflexota bacterium | reverse complement strand
GACAAACGTGCCGTTCGCGCTGTCCAAGTCCATGATCGCGCTGCCGTGCGCGTCGGAGCGGATCTCGGCATGATGGCGCGAGATTTTCGCATCGGCCAACCCTACATCGTTCTCCGATGAGCGGCCCAAGCGCAGGATGCCCGGCGCGAGCGCGTGTTCACGGCCTTCGGGCAGGACGAGTTTGAGTGACCGGCGGAGATGCTCGGTCTCGGAACTCTCCCGCCCCTCCAAAGCAGCTTGTAACGCCTGAGCCAACGCGCCCGCGCTCGCATATCGCGCTTCCGGGCGCTTCGCCAGGCCACGCAGCACCACGCGCTCCACGGCGGGAGAGATGTGCGGATTCTGATGCCGTAACGGCGTCGGCTGCTGATAGACGTGGCCATGTGAGATGGCAACCGGGGTCTCGCCCGTAAACGGCACACAACCGGTCAACATCTCATAGAGCACGATGCTCAGGGCATAGACGTCCGAGCGCGCATCCACCGGCTCACCGGTGAATTGCTCCGGCGCCATGTACTCCGGCGTGCCAATCATCGTGCCCGTGCGGGTGATCTTGCTCCGGCTCAGGGCCTTGGCAATACCAAAGTCCATCAGCGTCACATAATCATCCGCGCCGACCATAATGTTGGCGGGTTTAATATCCCGGTGGATAATATCGCGCTCGTGAGCATAATCCACCGCGCTCGCCAACTGCTTGATGATGTGCACCACGCGGGAAGGCGAGAGTGGCTCGCCCTGCCGGAGCATCTGATTGAGCGCCTGGCCCGATAGCAACTGCATGGCCAGATAATAGATCCCGTCTTGATGCCCGACGTTATAGATGGTCACGATGTTGGGATGATCCAGGCCCGCCGCCGTCTCGGCCTCACGCATAAAGCGCGCGACAAACTCACGGTCGCGGGCCAGGTCCAGCGGGAGCACCTTCACCGCGACCTCGCGCTTAAGCTCCACATCTAACGCACGATACACTACCCCCATTCCGCCCTCGCCGATGGGGGCCAGGATTTTGTATTGCCCGAAGTGTTGGCCGATTAAATCATTCATTTTTATGCGATCCCGGGGCAAGCTAGATTACAAAGCTATTCCCGACACACCCGAGGTAGATTCGGACCTCACTCGGACTCCGCTCCGCCGGGGATCACAAGCTCCTGGCCCACGTAGATGTTGGGCGAGTCCAAATCGTTCGCTTCCATCAGCGCTTCGACGGTCACATCGTACTGCACCGCGATCTGCCCCAGGACGTCGCCCTCTTGAACGATATGCGTCCGCACGCCCTGCGGCGCCGGCGTCGCCGTGGGGGCCGGCGCTTCTGCTTCTGGCTCCGCTTGCCCGCCCGGAATGACCAATTCCTGCCCCACCTGGATGAAATCCCCGGCGGCCAGGTCATTTTCCGCCATCAACGCCTCGACGGTGACGTCATATTGCAACGCGATCCCGCCCAAGGTCTCCCCGGATTCGACCACGTGCACCGTCGATGTGCCCGCTGGCTCCGCCTGCGGCGCAGGCGTCGGGGTCGCCGTGACAGTCGCAGCCTCCGTCGGCGCAGGCGACGGTGTGACCGCGAAGGTAGGCGTGGCGGTCGAGGGCAAAGCCGTTGTCTTCATCACGATCTCCGTCGGGGTGACCGTCGGCGGCTCCGTCGGCGCGGCGAGTTGCCGTCGCAACGTTCCGATCAAGCTCCCTGCGGCCAAGCCCAACAGCACCACAACAACGACGCCAAGCCCGATCAAAACCTCTATATGGCCCAATAAAGGTAAGAGTTTCTCTTTGATTATCTCTTTTATTCTCATTCTCATAGCTAATCCCGTATCCAGCCTTTCCATATCCCGTTGAGTTCAAGCTCTAAAATCATCCTCTAAAATGCAGTTTTGGCATCCTCTTCTTGTCTTTTTGTTACTGTCACAGCGTATTCGCCACTGCGCCGCGCCGATGGTTGAAACCCTCGGCTGATATCCAAAGTGCGTTAAAACGCACTGGGGGTGCTTTTTTGAGCGATTCTTCAACCCGTTTTTAACGGGTTTTGTGTATCAGCCTCGAATTCATTCGCAGGCGGGCCAAGCAGAGGATTTTCACCATCATCCAGCGGGATCGTAATCCATAAAGGACATCACGACCGTAAAAAGTGAAACACACACCCCAACTATATAACAGAAGCGCCTCGCGAGCAAACGGAACACCCGCTCACGCCAAACTCAATCCAAAAAGAGCTTGTTCTTCCCCCGCGTCTTGGATTCGGCGGGCAGCGCGCCATCGCGCTCCTGGTGCTCGAAGAGGCCGCGCTCGAACCAGGCAAGCCAGCGCGCCGGCGCATCGACATCCTCCGCGCCGTGCTCCGTGATCCGCCGCCGGACGCGACAGAGGACGGGCGTGTTGACCGCCGCTCCCGCGACGATGGCCTGGCCCTTGGAGAGCGCGGGCAGTTCCTTGAGCAGGTCGCGCCCTACGCTCTCGACGCCCTCGGCCACCTTGGCTTGATCGATGGGATTGACGATCCGCAGCAGGAATTGGGTCATGCACTGCGAGAGCACGTCGGCGTCCAGCTTGCCCGGTCGCTGGCTGATGAGGCCCACGCCCACGCCGAACTTGCGCCCCTCGGAAAGAATCTTCTTCAGAATCTGGGAGCTGACCAGATCCCCAGACGCGGGCGCGAAGTTGTGCGCCTCCTCGATCAGCACGAAGGCGGGATAGGGCAGGTAGACGTCATCCCCCTGCACGGCCTGGCGCTTTTCGGTCTGCATCCGCGCGAAGAGCAGGCGCCGCAGCAGGGTCGCCACGACCACCTGCTGCTCGCGGTGATCGACCTCGTTGAGTTGGAGGACGGTGCATTGCCCCGGCTCGAAGAGCTTGTCCAGCGGCAGGCTCTCCATATCATCGAAGATGCTCGACGCGCCCAGGCGAGAGTTGATGCGCCAGATGACGGCGCCCGCCGTGCCGTAATCGTCCGCCGACTCGTCCATCTCGTCGGCTGATTTGCCGCTCATCTCCTGCTCCGCCTCCCGCACCGCGATGCGGAACTGCGCCAGTGTCCACTTTTCGCCGAACTTGCGCTGCACCAGCCCGAAGGCCTTCCCCAGCAGATAGTGCATCCGCTCCGAGAGATTCGGCAGCAGGTAGCGCAGGTCGCCCAAGGTGAGGGAGGAGATGCGCACTTTGACGTCCTCCGGGCGGATGATCTCCACGCGCGGGCGATAGCCCTGCGCGGCGAAGGCGCGCTCGCCTTCCAGTTGGGCGAGCGTGTCGTACTCCCCGTGGGGATCGACGATGAGCATGGCGGCGCGGTTCTTGGGGTGCATCAGCTCCTCGGTGAGGACGCCGGCCAGGTAGCTCTTGCCGGAGCCGGTGCTGGCGATGATGGCCAGGTGTGTGCTGGCGACGGCGCGCAGATCCACGGCGATGGGCGCCGCGTCCACGGGCCGGCTGAGGAGCGATCCGATGTGCGCGGCGCCCGTCTGGTCCGGCGCGCGCTTGCTGAGGACGCGCGCCAACAGCGCGTCATCGGCCACGGTGATGGCCGCGCCGGGACGCGGCGGCAGGCGGGGATTGATGAAGTCGCCCAGCGTCGCGTCGTAGTAGCCCAAGATGCCCACGCTGATCTCGAAGAGTTCCGGCGCGCGGCCGCCGTAATCCAACAGCGAGGTGATCGCTTCTGGGGCTACGTCGGGATCGGCCAAGAAGCCATCGGGGAGGAGGCGCACGGGGCGCCGGCCCGTGATGCGGCCCAGCACGCGGCGCGCCTCGCCCGCTGCGTGCGTCTCGTAGGTGACGAACTCCCCCACCTTGGCGACGTTGTCGCGGTCGGGCGTGATGAAGAGGTACTCGTGATGGGTCTCGCCGGGGCCTTTGGTGATACCTAGCGGTCGAATCATTGAATCAGAGCGTTGCTGGGTCATCGCGCACCTCCCAGCGGGGTGATGATGGTCTGCCAGCGGAGTTCCTCGCGCAGGACGGCCAGCGGCTGGGTCTGCGCCGGGAAGAGCGCGCCCAGGCGCTCGATGATGCGCAGGAGCAGGTGACGCGCCACGGGCGTATCCAAGCTCAGGAGCAGGGGCGCGTAGCCGAGGCGCACGCCGCCCGATGGCGTGGTGTGAAAGGCGCGCAGCGCGGCCTCGTCCAAGGGCGTCACCAGCGCATCGATCTGGGCGGAGCAGGCGGGCACGCCGTGGCTCGCGGCGCCGTCGGGCGCCAACGCGCCCACCGCCGTGACGCCCACCAGCGTGACCTTCTCCGCCAGATAATCGGGCGAGAAGATTTGCAGGTCGGGCGCGGGGGAGAGGCGCGGCCCCAGGTTGCCGAAGTCGGGGTTGTGGAGCACGGTATCGTAGATCACGCCGACGAGGTCGCCGCGTTCGACGCCCAACGGCACGCGCACGAAGGCGCCGAAGGCGTAGTCGGCGGGCGCGGGCGGCGATTCGATTTCACGCGGGCCGTAGATCTGGCAGACGTAATCGGTGTGCGCGTTGGATTTGATGAGTTTGCCGAGCGTATGGGTCATTTGTCTTTCCTTTCATCAGTTCAACAGATGATGCGACTAGCTAGAGAACGTCAATAATAGGCGGGGTGCAATACCGGCCATCGCCCGGACGTAATGAAGATTAAGAAAATAATCCGGTAACCATATTGCCCCGTCGCCAACGTTTAAAACCGATGGCTGATACCTGGAAAGTGCGTTAGAAACGCACTAGGAACCCGTTTCCAACGGGTTTTGGGTATCAGCCGATGAATTCCATTCATCGGCCCAAGGCAATTGCTATACTTGGCACTTTTAGCCCGGATGTCCGAGCAGCAACTTACAGAGACACCTGCGCAAGGATATGAGCCTTAATAGTTTTTTCTCTCTCTTCAATAAAACCATCAACGCTCATATTAGGAAGGCTGCACAGCGGTCTCTTGGATGTTATACTAGGCGTTGGAGGTGATACGAAATGTTAACCTATGAATCGTTCATACCATCTGAAGCCGAATGTGCAGAGACCGTGCGTGAGATGCATTAGTCTGGAGAGGTCACCTGCGTAGCGTGTGGCGCGACAGATGTAGAGTCCCGGACCACAACCTACCGGGAACACTATCACCGCTATGAATGTCAGGCCTGCGGGCGGTGGTTCAACGATTGTAGTGATACGATCTTTGAATCCTCCAAGATCTCCTTGCGGTATTGGTTCTACACTATCCGAGAGCTCGACAAAGGCCAGCCTGCCACAGTGATTGCGAAAGCGATCCCCTTCAGTTACTCGGCAACGCTGAATATGGTAGGCAAGATTCAGGAATCGATCTACCAAGAGGCCGTCGTGGAGCGCTTGGAAGGTGAAGTTGAGGTAGATGGCATCCATCTCAAGACAGGACAGCAAGGTCTGGAATGTCACGGACGCAAGCCACGCGAGCGGGGCCTGAAAGCCCGTGGTCGGGGGCGTTACGAGACGGATCGCCCGTTGTTAGTGGTCTGGGTGGCGCGAGATAGCTCCCGCTTAGCGCTGGAATTATGCCGGGATGCGGGTAGCCGCACCTTAACCACCAAGACCCTCAAGCACGTGGCGTCTGGCAGTCGCATTAATAGTGACACGTGGCGCGGCTACACGTGGCTTGATCAAGCGTATGAGCATCACACGGTGAGGCATAGTGAGCAGTATGTGACCGCTGAGGGCGCCCACTGTAACACCGCTGAGGCAGAGTGGTCAGTGTTTCGGACCTGGTGGCAGACGTTCCGCGGCGTCTCCAAGCGCTATGCCTACCGCTATCTGGCCACCTATGCCTATCAACGTAATCAACGGGATGCTTCAGCCATCGAACGGGTGCATGAAGTCATCGCCTTCTGCTGTTAGGTTGACATTCTGTAAGGTCTTCTATTGATCCGATTTCCACCTCCATGCAGTCTTCCTAACAAGAGCGACGTCGGAAAGTCAAAGGTCAGAAAGTAAATACTACGTTGGGGCCGGTGTCTCGCCGTGCCCCGTGAGTTAGTTCGGCAGCGGCGCGAGGCCCATGATGCGTTTGATGGCTACGAGGTAGTTGATGTTGTCGTAGGCGTCGAGGCCGAGGGTTTCTTTGGCGGCCAGGACGGCCTCGATATCCTCGGATTCGACGGCGACGGTGCGAATGGCCGCGCCGTTGATCGTCAGGTGGGCGATCTCGGTGATGCACTCGTGGATGGTAAAGCTGAAGCGCAGTTTGTAGACGCGCGCGGTCAGCAGCGCGGGGTGGGGGCGGATGATCTCGTCCAAATATTGCGCCTGCGTGTAGGTCTCGCGCGTCAGTTCGGGCATATCGACGCGCCAGGCGGGGAAAATATGCGCGCGCAGATCCGCCGCCGCGATGGGGAACTCGGCTTTCACGCGCGGCGTCCATTGCTCCAGTCCCTTCACTTCTTTGACAAAATCCTTGATGTCCATCTGGTTGGAGCGGATTTTGGTGTTGTGTTCGTCCGTACCGGCGGAGATGATGTAGATGTCGGTGCTTTCGCGGATATTTTCGCACGGCGAAAGCTCCCGAATCCGCTCGGCCACGCGCCCGAAGGTCTGGGCGAAGGCCCGGAATTCGTAGCGCGGTATGATCTCGCCCATTTGATCGACGGTGATAATCTCTCCCATTGGGTTTCCTCCTCATCTTTTAAGTGCTTAAAGGGGATTGCTAAGGTAGTTCCAGAAATTAAAACCTCCCAAACCTGATGCTTTCTCCTCAGAAAACTGACCGTTTTTGGGAGACTTATTTTCTTGGAACGGCCTAAAA
>JAAAOZ010000124.1 GCA_009908585.1 Chloroflexota bacterium | reverse complement strand
GGAGCGCATCTCCGATAGCCAGATTGTGGATGTCAATCCCCAGGCGTGTGAGATGTTGGGGTACACGCGGGGGGAATTACTCTCGATGACCGTGGACGAGATCAAGTCCCCGCACGACTTGCCGGAGACCTCTGAGGATGAGAGCATCATCGAGCAAGAACTCGCGACCTACGGCGCCCGTCCATTCGAGGCGTGGGATGTGCGGAAGGATGGATCGCTCGTCCCGGTGGAGGGGAGCCTTTCGCGCATAGATCATCAAGGTGAGGCGTTGGTGTTAAGCATCGTGCGCGACATCACCGAGCGCAAGCAGGCGGAGGAGGAGCGGCAGCACCTGTTGGAGAAAGTGCAGGCTCAAGCGCGGCGGACCCGTCAACTGATGGAGACGGTGCCCGAAGGCGTGCTTATGTTGAGCGCCGATCTAACAATCGAGTTGGCGAACCCGACCGCCGAGGAAATGCTGGCCTTCTTGGCGGAGAAGAAGGTGGGCGAGATGCTCTCGCGGCTGGGCGAACGGCCCATCGAGGATCTGATGACCTCGCCGCCGACCCGAGGCCTCTGGCACGAGATCAAATATGAGGGGCGCATCTTCGAGGTGATCGCGCGTCCCGTCGAAAAGGAGACCGGCGCGGAGAATTGGGTGATGGTTATCCAGGATGTCACGCAAGCCCGTGAGATCCAACGGCGCGGACGCCAACAGGAGCGCTTGGCGGCGGTCGGCCAATTGACCGCCGGCATCGCCCACGATTTCAACAACATCATGGCGACCATCGTGCTCTATGCGCAAATGGCCTCCCGCTCCGATAGGCTTTCTAAGGCGGATCGGGAGCGTATGACGACAATCAATCAGCAGGCGCGTCACGCTACCCAGTTGATCCAGCAGATCTTGGACTTCAGTCGGCGGTCGGCTTTGGAGCGAATGCCCTTGGATCTCCTCCCCTTCTTCAAGGAGCAGGTCAAGTTGCTGGAGCGGACGTTGCCGGAGCACATTGCCATTCACTTGGACTATAGGAGAGAAGATTATACCATCAAGGCGGACCCGACGCGCATCCAGCAGATGATCATGAATCTGGCCATCAATGCGCGGGACGCGATGCCCCATGGCGGCGCCCTCACCTTTGCCTTGATGCGCATCCAAATGGCGCGAGGCGAGCCGACGCCCGTGCCGGCCATGAGCGCTGGCGCGTGGGTGCACATCGAAGTTGCAGATACAGGCGCGGGCATCCCGCCCGATGTGCTTCCGCATATCTTCGAGCCGTTCTACACCACCAAGGCGCCCTTGGGCAATGGGTTAGGGCTGGCCCAGGTGCAGGGCATCGTCGAGCAGCACGAGGGCTACATCGATGTGGAGACGGAGGTTGGCGTGGGGACCACCTTCATCATCTATTTCCCTGCATTGTCTGATGCGGAAGCGGCGTCGGACACCCTCTCCCTGCCGGATTTAGTCATGGGCGCGGGGGAGACAATTCTTGTGGTGGAGGACAACGAGATGGCGCGGGCCGCTTTGCAGGAGAGCTTGAGGATGCTGCTCTATGAGGTGATCGTAGCCCATCATGGCAAAGAGGCGCTCGAGATTTTGACGCGGCGCGGCTCGGAGATCGATCTGGTGTTGAGCGATGTCGTGATGCCGGAGATGGGCGGATTGGCATTGTTGCGCACGATGCAGACCCAGAATATTGAGATTCCCGTCATCCTATTGACCGGCCATGCCCTGGATAATGATCTCGATGCCCTGCAGGTGGACAATCTCCATACGTGGATGGCCAAGCCGCCCGATCTGGAGAAACTGGCCGAGACGATTGCAAAGGCATTAGGGCGTCATCAATAACTATGAAGGGTGAAGTCATGGACAAAAACTCTCGACGTCGGCGGATTCGTGATATCCAGCAGGTTTTGATGTCTTCCCAAAGTGCTTTCTTGGGATTCTACATTATCATCTTGTTGCTCGGCAGTTGGTCAATCCTCACCTTTGGGTTGCAGGATAGTCTTCTGTTATTCTTGATCATTCCCTGCATCATGATGGCCTTTTTCTTCAAACGCTGGCTCTGCCTGATAATGATTGTGTGCTTGGCCTTAGCCTCTGTATGGGTGACCCGACAAGTCTCATCTGACTTTAATGCCTCGTTGACCACTATCATTGTGTTAACGATTTGTACGGTGCTCCTCACCGAGTTTATCCACGCGCTGACTATTGGGCGTCAGCGGGCGGAAGAAACGCTACGTGGGAATGAGGCGCGCTATCGAGCGCTCTTCGAGGCCTCCGCCGATGCCATCTTCCTGGAGTCCTTGGAGGGCAAGGTGTTGGATTGTAACCAGCAGGCCAGCGAACTATTCGGCGTCCCCAAAGGCGAATTGATCGGCCTCACGGTGGCGGATCTGGTGCCGGAAGAGATTGCGGCGACGCTGCCGTCGGTGATTGAGGCTGAGTTGACCTCCGGCGGCGTCTGGATGGAAGCCCTGGGCCAGCGTTCAGATGGGACAATTTTTCCCACCGAAGTGCGAACCAAGGTGATCGATCTGGATGGAGAGTCGCGCGTGGTGGCTTACGTGCGGGATATTACCTCCAGCAAGGAAGCAGAAGAGGCCTTGCAGGAAAGCAAGGAGATGTATCAGATGTTGGTGGAGAACATCAACGATATAATTTACGCTGTCGATAGCGAGGGTATTTTAACGTATATCTCTCCGCAGGTTGCTCGCTATGGCATTAACCCGGCGGATGTCATTTCTCAGAATGCTTTGGAGGTGCTGAGAGAGTCATTGCCAACAGAGGAACAAGGCAATGTCATCGAGGCCTGGGAAGCATGGCAAGGAGAAGAAAGGGCGTCCTATGTAATCCAAATCCGCAATGATCAAGGCCAACTGCGATGGTTTGAGGACACGCCCAGACCGCGTCACGATGCCGAGGGAAATGTTATTGGTCTGACCGGCACGCTCCGCGACATCACGGATCGCAAAGAGGCGGAGGCGGCGTTAGCGGGGCGCAATCGGGAGTTGGCCGTGCTTAATGACATTGGTCAAACGCTCAGCGCGTCGCGAGATTTGGATGAAGTACTGGCGGTGGTGCTGGAGGAGGTGCGCCGGCTTTTGGGGATTGTCGCCAGCTCTGTGTGGCTGATCGAACCAGAGACAGGTGAATTGGTGTGTCGGATGGCCAGTGGCCCCAAGCGCGATATGGTGCGTGGCTGGCGACTCGCGCCAGGAGAGGGCGTCGCCGGTTGGGTGGCACAGCATAACCACTATCTGATTGTGGGGGACACGCGAGAGGATCAACGGCACTTCAAGGCTGTGGATGATCAAACGGGCCTCTATACGCGCTCGATTCTCAGCGTCCCGTTGCGCTTGGAGGATCGTGTCATCGGCGTGTTGCAAACGTTGGATACGACCGTCAATCGTTTCACAGAAGAGGATCTGAAGGTGATAGAGCCGTTGGCTGCGTGGGCTTCGATTGCCATTGAGAACGCGCAGGTCCATGGTGAATTGGAGCGGCGCGTCCGCGAGCGCACCGTCGAGTTGCGGGAGCAATATGCGCGCCTTCAGGCGATTTTGCGCAGCACCACCGACGGCATCGTCGTCACAGATGCGGCGGGCAATATCATCCAAGCTAATCCGGTTGTGCGATCATGGCTTTCGCAGACGTTGGCGCCCAAAGAGGTGGAACAGCTACGTGAGATGATTCGCGAGGTCGTGCGACATAGCCTGAATCCAGAAGTTGAGTCTGGCGTGACCTTGCTGGAGTTAACAGGGTTGGATTTGGAATTGAACGGCGCCCCTATCGCAGCGCCGGATAGTGCTGCGACGGGGACATCACCGTTGGATGCCGCGCGGGCCGTTGTGGCCATTCATGACGTCAGTCACCTCAAGGCGCTGGAGCGGATGAAGTCGGATTTCATCGAAAATCTCTCCCACGAACTGCGGACCCCCGTCAGCGCCATCAAAGCGTACGCCGATTTAATGCGGCGCGGTCGGCCGGAACGACGTGAGGAGTATTTGGACTACATAGTGCAACAGGCGAATTGGCAACATGAATTGATCGAGCGTATTCTGCAAATTTCGCGCATCGATGCTGGGCGGGAAGAAATGCGCCCCGAACCGACGTCGCTCAATCTCGCGATCTCTTATGCGGAGGAGCGCTTCCATTCCCAGGCGGAGAAGCAACAATTGACCTTGGTCATCCATCCGGCGCCGGAGGATGTGACAGCCTTGATTGATCCGAGTCAATTGGAGGTGATCCTGGATAATCTGCTGAGTAATGCGCTGCGCTATACGCTGGAGGGCGGGCGCGTCACACTCTCTACCGGGCTACGAGAGGCCGATGGACGCACTTGGGCCACGATGACTGTCGCTGATACGGGCATCGGCATTCCCGAAGATGAACTGCCCCATATCTTCGAGCGTTTCTTTCGGGGCGAAACTCCAAAAGAAATGCAAATCTCCGGTACGGGACTGGGTTTGTCTATCGTTCAGCAACTCGTCGAACTGCACGGAGGACAAATCACTGTGGAGAGCCAGGAGGGAGAAGGCACGACCTTCACGGTTGGACTGCCCCTCGTGAAAGCAGAGGCCGTCTGATCCACTTTTGACGACTTGACTATCTGACTAACGATTATTGGATGATTCTGGAGGATCTGAATCTGATGAAGAAAAACTACGTTCAAAATTTGGGGTGGTGGAATGTGATCTTATATCGATGGGTCTTTTGGATTTTGCCGGGCAATCCCTTAACCAGCCCTAAAATCGGCGAAGATTTGTGTGTTTGTGGGGATCACAGACCTTTTTCGCGTCGTTACCGGGTTCTGGATGGGGATAGCTCAATTGCACCCGGCGAATACCTGAAGAACCATATCGATTGCGTCTCGCGTGGTATCTGCTAGTTGATGAGCGGGTGCCGCTGAGGGCAAAGATCGTGCCCGCGCTCGTGGTAGCCTATGTGCTCTCGCCGCTGGATTTGATCCCCGATGTTTTTTTGGGATTGGGCCAATTGGATGATCTGGCCATCTTTATGTTGGGCCTGCAATTGTTCATCAACGTCTGCCCGCCTGAGATTGTCGAGGAAACGGAGCGCAAATTGGCCCGTGATGCGGAGGAACAGATCATCGATATTGAAGTCATCAATCCCCACGAAGAGTCGTGAGGCACCAGTAACAAGTAACCAGCAACCAGCAACCAGCAACCAGAAAAGGAGGATATTTTGAAGACATTAGTTGAATGCGTACCGAATTTTAGCGAAGGCCGGGATATGGAGGTCGTCGAGGCGATTGTCGCGGAGATGCGCGCCATCTCCGAGGTGCAGGTGTTGGATGTGGAATCGGATGCGGACCACAACCGCAGCGTGGTCACGCTGGTAGGGCCGCCCGCGGCCGTGCAGGAGGCCGCTTTCCAGGGAATCAAGAAGGCGGCGGAGTTGATCGATATGGAGGAGCAGGAGGGCGAGCATCCCCGCCTCGGCGCGACGGATGTGGTGCCCTTCGTGCCCATCAGTGGCGTGCTGATGAATGAGCTAATCGCACTGGCCAACGATCTGGGGCAGCGCGTCGGCGAGGAGCTGGGTATCCCCGTCTATCTCTACGAGCGCGCAGCGACGCGACCCGACCGGGAAAATCTGGAGGACATCCGCCGAGGCGAGTACGAGCTATTGAAAGAGGAGATTGGCGAGAACCCGGATCGTGATCCAGATTACGGCCCCGCCGAACTGGGCAAGGCCGGCGCGACGGTGATCGGTGTGCGGCCCTTCTTGATCGCCTTCAATGCCTACCTCAACACCGACGATGTGAGCGTCGCGCGGAAGATCGCCAAGGCCATCCGACACTCCAGCGGCGGCTACCGCTACGTCAAGAGCATGGGCATCATAGTCGCGGGCCAGGCGCAGGTCTCGATGAACCTGACCAACTTTCCGCGCACGCCCATCTATCGCGTGGTGGAGACCATCCGGCGAGAGGCGGCGCGCTACGGCGCGACCATCACCCACACCGAACTGGTCGGCCTGACGCCCCAGCGCGCGCTCATCGAATCGGCGCAGTGGTACTTGCAGTTAGACCTCTTCGATAGCGATCAGATCCTGGAGAACAAGCTGGCCGCGATGGACGAAGGCGCGCCAATGGGCTTCTTGGATGCGGTGGCGGCCAACAGCCCGACGCCGGGCGGCGGATCGGTGGCGGCCTTGGCCGGCGCGCTGGCGTCCGCGCTCACGACGATGGTCGGGCACGTCACCATCGGCAAGCGCCGCTACGCTGATGTGCACGAGGAGGTCAGCGAGGCGATTGTCGCCTCGGAGAAGCTGCGCCGGTCGCTCACCAAGCGCATGCGCGAGGATAGCGCTGCCTTCGACGCGATGATGGCCGCCTTCAGGCTGCCCAAATCGACGGCGAAGGAGAAGGCCGCACGCCAAGAAGAAATCCAGCAAGCGACGATCAAAGCGGCGGAGGTGCCGCTGGCCACGGCTCGCGAGGCCTTGGCCGCGATGGAGCAAGCGCTCATCGTCGCGCGCAAGGGCAACGAGAACGCCGTCACCGACGCGGCCACCGCAGGCTGGATGGCGATGGCGGCCATTCAAGGCGCGTCGCTCAACGTTCGCATCAACGCCAAGACGGTCAAGGACGGCGAGAAGCGGGCCGCCTGGCTGGACGAACTCTCGCACATCCAGACGCGCGCGGACTCCCTGCTGGCGCAGATCCAAGAGACCGCCGTGGATCGAGGCGGATTGTAGGAGAGTCGTTGTTGTTTTTTAGATAAAGATAACCAAGTCGGGGCGGGATGTGTCTCCCCGCCCCGGCTTGCTACTTT
>JAAAOZ010000450.1 GCA_009908585.1 Chloroflexota bacterium | reverse complement strand
CTATGACCTTCGACATCGGCCTGAGCGCCGAAGTGACGCACGTTGTGACCGAGGACGACACCGCCGCGACCTACGGCAGCGGCCTGGCGCCGGTGTTGAGCACGCCCCACCTAGTCGCGCTGATGGAAAACGCCGCACAGGCTGCGCTCAATCCCCGCATGGCCGAGGGGCAAAGCGCGGTCGGCACGTACATCGATATGCGACATCTCGCGGCCACGCCCGTGGGGATGGAGGTTCGCGTCCGCGCGGAGCTACGAGACGTCGAGGGACGCCGCCTGCGCTTTCACATCGAGGCGTGGGATGAGGTGGAGAAAATCGGCGAGGCCACCCACGAGCGCTTCATCATCGATATGGAACGCTTTATGCGCGGCGTCGAGGAGAAACAGTCGCCGAGCTAGGCGTCGCCGCCACCTTCAGGCGCAGCGAAGCGATGATCCGCCCGGTGATTGTCCGCCCGGTCGGAGCGATGCTCCAGCCAGCCGATGCGGATTTCCTCATCGGCTAGGATGGCGTTGAAATCCGGCACGTAGGGCTTGATGTCTAAGAGCGGCGTGCCATCGAGGATGTCCACGTTCGCGATGTAGAGCGTCGCTCCCTCGACGCGCAGCAATCGCACCACCGAGAGTCCAATGGGATTGGGGCGTCGCGGCGCCCGCGTGGCGAAGAGACCGCGCGGCTCGTCATCCAGAAAGGGCGTCACGCGCAGACGATAGCCCTGCGAGCAGTGAAAATGGTAGAGCAGGATGATGTGCGAGAAGCCCGATAGATCTTGCAGCCCCTCCTCGTAGGCGGGCGCCACCTCCACGCGCCCCTCGACGCCCTGCGCACCCAGCGGCTGGATCGGCATCCCCGCCGGTTCTTTGAAGTGCGAATGGATCACGCCGATAGGCTCATATTCGATGGGGGCCATTTATCCACCTCCTCCAACACTCTGCTCTGAACCTGCCTCGCCCGTCGCCTCCAAGCGCGCGCGATATTTTTCCATCGCCTGGGCCAACGCCTGCTCCAAATCCACCTCGGTGGTGTTGGCGAGGCAGAGCAACGCGAAGAGCGTGTCGCCCAATTCCAACGGCCACGTCGCTTTCAGGGTCACGGGTGCGCGCCCGTAGTCAGAACCCCGCAGGATTTCCTTGGACAGTTCCCCCACCTCCGAGACGAAATCTAACATCCGCGTGGTCTCCGAGGCCGCCAAATCGTGCGCGGCGACGAAACGCGCCACCTCAGCCTGCCATTGTGAGAGCGTCATCGTTCACCTCCTGACGCTGGCGCCTGAACCGGCTCCGGGATCAAACCATACTCGGGCTGCTGGAAGACCTCCCAGGCGCGGCGCACTCGACGCCGCAGGCTGCGCAGTTGACGTCGCCAGCGCGGCGGCAGCGGCTCCGACCCCAACGCCTTGATCTCATCCAAGTGGGCCTTGGCGATCTCCCGCCCCTTCTGGATCACGTCGGCGTTTTTATCCGTCGAGAATGTGCCCGTGTTGTGAAGCTCAATCTGAAGCAGCAGGTCGGGCGGGTTGCGTTGCAGACGCTCGTGGTCAACAATATTGACGGTGAAATTTGCGCCCGTCTCCGCGATCAATAGGGGCTGCTTCCAATCGACCGTGGCATTCGTGAACGAGGTGAAGAGCGCGCGCCCAGAGAGGCGATTGGGCTGGGGATCAGACGGCGGGAGAGTGAGGCGCACCGTGGGCGGTGTGTTCACGCCCAAGACGCGATCCGCGCCCATGTGATAGGCCACATCGACGGGGAAGTTGTTGAGCACGCCGCCATCGATCAGCCAGCGCCCCTGATAGCGCACGGGCGCGAAGATGATGGGAAAGGCGGAGGTCGCCAGCAGCGCCGGGATGAGCGGGCCTCGGTTGAGGAGCACCATCTCGCCGGATTCGACATCCGAGGCGATGACGGTCGTCGGGATGCGCAGCTCTTCGAAGGTCATATCCGGGCGCCCAATCAGATCGGTGAGCATCTGGCTCATCTTGGTGTGGCCGAACAGCCCGCGCAGGTGCGGGTCCCGCGAAGCGAAGTCCATGATGCCCGTGTGCAAGCTGAAATCGATGAGGCGGGAGAGCGGCACGCCGGCTGAATAAAGCCCGGCGATGATCCCGCCCATGCTCGTGCCGGCCAGGTAATGGATGGGAATCTCGGCTTTTTCCAGTACCTCTAAGATGCCCAGATGCGCCAGGCCGCGCACGCCGCCGCCACTGAGGGCCAAACCAATTTTAGGTTGTTTCTGTGTCATATCGTCACTCCATATCTGCACGAAACAAAATAGCGGGCGGTTGTAAGCGACGGAAAACAGAAACGCCACTCCGCTATCGCTCCGAGACTAACTACGAACCGACAATTTCATAAACCCAACAAGCGCAAGGGGCGCATCGATAAAGATGCGCCCCCAAGTTCAAGTCGTTTGTTGTGCTACTCGGATTTAGCGCGCGCCGCACCCTCGTGGAGCGCCTTCTTGTTCGGCTTCAGCCACTCGCGCTGCCGCTCGGAGAGGTGCTCCTCCAATTGTTGTTCCACCGTCTCGAAGTCGACCAGCCCCGTCGCCTCGATCAGCGCGCCCAACGCGACGACGTTGGCCATCCGGGCATTGCCCAGCTCCTCAGCGATGTCGCTGGCGGGCAGGGCGATGACGCGGATGTCATCGCGCTCGCTCTCGATATCGACCAGCGAAGTGTTGACTACCAGCACGCCGCCGGGCTTGACCAGCGGCTCGTACTTCTCCATCGAGGGCAGATTGAGGACCACGGCGGCGGTGGGGTGACGAATAATCGGCGCGCCGATCTCCATCTCTGAGACGATCACCGTGCAGTTCGCGGTGCCGCCGCGCATCTCCGGTCCGTAGGAGGGAATCCACGTCACGTGCAGATCCTCCGCCATGCCGGAGTAAGCCAGCAACTGCCCGGCGAAGAGTGCACCCTGACCACCAAATCCAGAAAAAATCGTTTCTTCGTGCCGCATCTTATCCTCCTAGGCCTCTAGGCCTTCAGTGCCTTAACTTCGTCGGTCATCTTGTAGGCGCCCAGCGGGAAGACCTCGGTCATCTTCTCTTTGGACCACTGCATCGCTTCCCATGGATCCTGGTGCCAGTTGGTCGGGCATGTGGAGAGCACCTCCACACACGCAAAGCCCAGGCCATTCATCTGGGCCAAGAACGCGCGCTTGATGGCTTTCTTGGTCTTGCGGATGCTGGGAATATCGGTCGCTGTCTCGCGGGTGATGTAAACGGCGCCCGCCGTCTCCGCCAGGATTTCGGACATCTTGACGGGATAGCCGGCCACGGCGCAATCGCGCCCGGTGGGTGTGGAGGTCGTGACCATGCCCGGCAAGGTCGTGGGCGCCATCTGCCCGCCCGTCATGCCGTAGATCGCGTTGTTGATGAAGACCGTGGTGAGCAGATCGCCGCGATTGGCCGCGTGGATGATCTCGGCCGTGCCGATGGCGGCTAGGTCGCCATCGCCCTGATAGGTGAAGACCACCTTATCGGGGCTGGTGCGCTTGATGCCGGCGGCCATCGCCGGGGCGCGCCCGTGCGCCGCCTCGACGAAATCGACGGTGAAGTAGTTGTAGGCCAGCACGGAGCATCCGACCGGCGCGACGCCGATCGTCCTCTCGCGGATGCCCAACTCGTCGATGACCTCGCCCACCAAACGATGCACGATCCCATGGACGCAACCGGGGCAGTAGTGCGTATCCACCTTGGCCACGGCCTCCGGGAAATCATAAACCACTTCCATCTCTTCTGGAATATCTTTAACTCGTACGCTCATTTAAATCCTCCTCTATGAGAAAAATGAGAAGAACAAGTAATGGCGAGCGGCGCCACTACTTCGTCTCCGCATCTAATTTCTTGAGATCGGCCATAATCTCGTCGACCATCGGGACGACGCCGCCCAAGCGCCCGTGGAAGCGGATAGGGGCAGCGCCGGCGACGGCGCGCTCCACATCCTCCAACATCTGGCCGGCGCTCATCTCGACGACCAAGACGCCGCGCGCCTGCTCGGCCAGTTCGCGGATCTTATCCTCGGCGAAGGGCCACAACGTCTGCGGGCGCAGTAGGCCGACCTTGATGCCTGCCTTGCGGGCCTCGCGCACCACAGAGGTGCAGATGCGGCCCACGGTGCCGTAAGCGATCAGCAACAGGTCAGCATCGTCCGTATCGTAGGTCTGATAGCGGACCTCATTGGCCTTGACCTCGGCCAACTTCTCCTGCAAGCGCAGGTTGAGTCGTTCCAGGTTCTCCGCGCCCAGCGCCAGCGAGGTGATCACGTTTTTCTCGCGCCCTTTAGCGCCGGTGACGGCCCAATCGGGACGGGTCTCTCTAACCGGCTGCATCGGCGGCAACTCGGCGGATTCCATCATCTGGCCGATGCTGCCATCGCCCGCGATCATCACCAGCGTGCGGTACTTCTCGGCCAGCTCGAAGGCCAGGCCGACCATATCGATGATCTCCTGCACGCTGGAGGGCGCCAGCACCAGGGGTCGGAAATCGCCGTGCCCGGCGCTCTTGGTCATGAAATTGTAATCGGCCTGCGCGGGCTGGATGTTGCCCAAGCCCGGCCCGCCGCGCATCATATTCACGATGACGACCGGCACTTCGGAGCCGGCGATGTACGATAGCCCCTCCGCCATCAGCGCCAGGCCCGGCCCAGAGGTGGAGGTCATCACGCGGACGCCGGCGCACGCGGCACCGTAGACCATGTTGATGGCCGCGACTTCGCTCTCGGCCTGGAGGAAGACGCGCCCTTCTTCGATCAATCGCCCGGAGAGATGCTCCAGGCCCTCGCTCTGCGGGGTGATGGGATAGCCGAAGTAGGCTTCCAATCCATTGCGAACCGCTGCCTCGGCGAATGCGACATTTCCCTTGAGTAGTTCTTTGGCCATAGTTCAACCCCCTTCTTAAGCCTTCGCCGCTGCGGCTTTGCGCTGCCGCTTCCGGCGATAGACGGTAAATACAACATCTGGACAAATCGTCGCGCACGAAGCGCAACCAATGCATTTTTCCTCATCCGTCACAATGACGTGGCGATACCCTTTCGCGTTGAACGAGTCGGTGGATAAGGCCAAGATATCGACCGGGCAAACGTGGGTGCAAAGGCCGCAACCCTTGCAGCGATCCACATCAATGACGACCATTCCTTTAGCCATATAAACCTCCGTTAGTGTACCTGTAAGCGTAACTTAACTCTAAAGTCCCAACATGGGCATCACGAGGGTCAACAACACCCCGCCCGCGATCACCGATCCCAATTGGCCGGCGGTGTTCGCGCCCATCGCGTGCATTAAGACAAAATTGGAGTAGTCCTCATCCTGCGCCACTTTTTGGACCAGTCGCCCGGCCATCGGGAAAGCGCTGATACCCGCCGCGCCGATGAGGGGGTTGATCTTCTTGCCGGAGAGGACGTAGAGCAGCTTCCCGAACATAATGCCGGCCGCCGTGTCCAGCCCGAAGGCAAACAGCCCCAGGAGCAGAATCTTGAGGGTATCTATGTTGAGGAAACTATCCGCCGTCATCGTGCTGCCGACGACCAGGCCCAAGAAAAGGGTTGAGACGTTGATGATTTCGTTCTCCGAAGTTTCTACTAAGCGCCCTACCACGCCGGATTCCTTGAGCAGGTTGCCAATCATCAACGCGGCGATGAGGGGGGCCGCCTGCGGGACCAAAATCCCCACGCCGATGGTGACGAGGATGGGGAAGAGCACCAGCGCGCGCTTGGAGACGGGGCGCGGCGCGTAGTCCATGTGGGTCTTGCGCTCCTCGGATGTGGTCAGCAGGCGCATAATCGGTGGCTGGATGATGGGCACCAGGCTCATATAGGAATACGCCACCACCGAGATCACGCCCAACATGTGCGGGGCCAACTTATTCGCCACGTAGATGCTGGTCGGGCCGTCGATGGCGCCGATGATGCCGATGCTGGCCGCCTCGTTCATCGGGAAGCCCAACAGAACGGCGACGATCAGCGTGCCGAAGATGCCAAACTGGCCCGCCGCCCCCATCAAAGCGAAGAGGGGTTGGGCCAACAGGGGGCGAAAGTCCATCATCACGCCCACACCGATGAAGATCAAGAGCGGGAATAATTCATTATCCACGCCGGCCTCTTTGATGATCGCTAACATGCCGTGCTCAGCGGGGTCGATCATCGCAGAGAGCGGGAGATTGCCGATAATACAACCAACCCCAATTGGGAGCAGGAGCACCGGCTCGTACTCCTTCGCGATGGCCAGGTAGATCAGCACGCCACCGATAGCCATCATCACGATGTGCAGCAAACTGAGGGCTTTCAGCCCTATGATCAAATTTCCGAGATCAATGGTATTCACCCACTACTCCTGAACAATATTAAAAGATTAAGCAAATTCGGCAGATCAAGAAGGATCCTTATGAGATCGTCTCATCCTCTAATCGACAGTGCATCAAATACATCAGACGCTGCCGCTCAAACCCCAAATGCTCCAAGCGCGCGACCATCTCCTCACGCTCCCGCTCGATGATAATGAAGGGACAAAGATCCTCTGCCTGCAACGCCCGCACCAACGCGCCGATGATGCACGCATCGTAGCCGCGATCCTGGTATCCCTTGCGGATGACCAAATTGCCGATCTTCGCGACGCCCGGCACGCGGACATTCGTCGTCATCATCCCCACCAAGCTCTTTTTATCCCATACACCAAACGCGGGGCCGTGTTCAAACGGGTCCTTGGAAAAGGTCCGCACGACAGTTTTTTCGGCCTTGGCCAACGCTTGCATCGCAGGCCAATCCTCCGGCGTCAACGCCACAGCAGGATCAATCTCCAAATCGGCAGCATC
>JAAAOZ010000493.1 GCA_009908585.1 Chloroflexota bacterium | reverse complement strand
GTCAAACTGTAGGATTTCATAGTTTTTGAGACTGAGAGGCCGTTTTTGGGCCTTATTTCACAGTTTTTGAGACTCGCATTTCAAATATTTTGAGACTACCCTAAGAATCAGGCCTTTTCATTTCAGATATTTTGAGACTGTCCTAACGCTGGATGGCCCTCTATTTCACAGTTTTTGAGACTATCCTAATCCTTAGCCAGCCCTCGACGTCCCCCCCCAGAGTCAGTAACGCCTCGCTGACACTCGTCCTGATTTTTGAATACGCCATGCCTGGTATGCTTCCGTGCAGTTCATAGCTTCCTTTCATCATATTCGCTATACAATGACCATATTGGGGCTGTGATAAACAATCAGAAGACACTAAGGAGGAAGCTATGGCTGTGAGAAAAGTATCAAATCGGGGTGGCAACATCGTAGGGCACTTTCCGTCTCTCAAACTGGGCCGGATGGTCGCGTTCGAATCATTGATTGAGCGGGATTTTGTCTATCTCCTCGATTACGAGCCGACCGTTGAGCGATTCGCAGAGCAACCACTCACGATTCAGTATCAGCATGCGGGCAAGCAGCGACGGTACACTCCAGACTTCCACGTGATCTACAGAGGACATCCATTCCTTTTTGAATGCAAGCCTGCGCAACGTGTAGCTGAGCCTGAAAACCAGCTCAAGTTTGCGGCGGCACGGCAGTGGTGCCAACCGCAGGGCTGGGCCTTCGGGATCGTGACCGACGAATATCTGGCCCGGAATTGGCGCATTACCAACATCAAAGTGCTCACCCAGTTCGCCCGCTATGCAATTCCACCGGAGACCAAAAGCCGCATCTTTGCGGCCTTAGTCGCAGCGCCGGGACCGGTGACCGTATCAGACGTCGTGCACCAAGTACAGCCTCAAGATCCCCAATCCCTCATGATTCCCATCTTGCACATGGCTTACCATCACGAGGTAGCACTGCCACTGAATGAGGGTCCCATCACCGGAGCATCACAGTTGACCCTGACAGCCCTGGGAAGTGAGAACGGAGGTTGGTGGCCATGAGTGCCCAGAGGTTTTCGACGGGAAAGCAATTCGTCTGGCAAGACGTTATCTACGAAGTCAAGCGGCTATTGCCGGATAATCTGCTCATCATCGAAGATGTACAGACCACTGAGCGCCAGAGCGTACCTTTCGCCGAGCTGGCCCAGGCGCTCTTCGAGGGCGAACTACATTTCGTGGCCGAGCCAAGCGCTGCCCCAGCAGTTAGGACCGGTCAGCAAGCGACCTTGGCGGATTATCCGCCGCACCTGCGCGCTCTGGCCAACTATCGGTTGGAGGTCATTCGTCCGCTGCTCGCCCTCGGGTCCGCCGAACGCACTCGAGCGCAGGTAGCGGCCCGGGTAGCCGAGATCAAACAAGCCCGCCAAGCCGGGGCTACATTTCCCACGGCAGCGATCAGCATTGCTTCCATCTATCGTTGGATCAAGGCTTATGAGCGCAGCGGCAACGACATCCGGGCCCTGGTAGGAAACTCGCAGCAGCAGGGCGGGAAAGACCAGTCTCGGCTGACGGAGGAAGCAGAAGCGATCATAGACGCTGTCATCCAAGATCGGTACTACGTGGCGGAAAAGGTCACTTGTGACGATATTTACCTCGAAGTAGCCTTGCGCATTGCAGAGGAAAACAGATTTCGGCATGCCGAAGAGAAACTGACCCCGCCGTCCAGAGCCACGGTCTGGCGGAGAATTGACGCGCTGGATGAGCTGGACAAGCTGATGGCGAAGCGCGGTAAGCGCAGCGCCAAACGGCAGCTGACCCAGTATGGCAAGCTGGACTACCCTCGTATTCCCCTGGAGCGGGTTGAAATCGATCATACTCCCATGGACATCATCGTCGTGGACAGTCACGACAACCTGCCACTAGGGCGGCCCACGCTCACCTATTGTCTGGATACGACCACCCGTTATCCGCTGGGGTTCTACGTCGGCTTTGAACCACCCAGTTACCTGACCGTGATGGAATGTCTGCACCATGCGATCCTCACCAAGCCCCAGGTCCGTGCCACGTACGGCACCCAGCACGAGTGGATCGCTTATGGCATTCCGTTCGCGTTGATTGTGGATAACGGGAAGGAGTTCATTGGTACTGATATTCAAGATGCTTGCTACTCCCTGGGCATCGAACTGCTCCAAATGCCCATCAAGACACCGCACTTCAAAGCGTCCGTGGAGCGGATGTTCAGAACGTTGAATACCGGGTTGCTGCACACGTTGCCCGGCACCACCTTTTCCAATCCTCAACAGCGCGGGGACTACAACAGCGCTGCAGAGGCGTGTATCGATTTGGAAGATCTGTATCACGTCTTCCACATCTTTCTGGTGGATGTCTACGCCGAGAGCTTCCATCGTGGGCTGGGCGACATCCCGGCGCGGCGCTGGGAGGCCATCACACAGGCCGGATTCTTTCCCCGTTTACCGGCAAGTGCTGACGAGCTAAAAATCTTGCTGGGACGCATGACGTACCGGGTTATTCAACCCTATGGGATTGAATTTATGCGGTTGCGATACAATGCCCAGGATTTGGCCCCCTTACGCACCTATTTGGAGGACGCCAAAGCCAAAATCAAATACGATCCCACCGATCTGGGCCGCATCCACGTCTACGACCCACGCGATCAGACGTACATTTCAGTCAGGTGTTTAGACAGCGAATATGCCCAAGGCCTCTCATTATGGAAGCATCGGGTGATCCTCAATCTAGCTCGCCAACAGGAAGCGCAAGTCGATATATTGGGCTTGGCGCGCGCCAAGCGGCAGATCCAGGAGATCGTGGCTCAGAGCAAGGCGGACAAAAAGATCAAGCGCCGGGCACGCATAGCTCGCTGGCAGACCGGTGAGCCGTCCACGGACAACGCTCCCCCAGACTCAGAAGCCGCGGATCCTTCAGCGCCGTCCGCGCTGTCTATCCCGGTGTTGGATTTCTCAGTTACCTTAGACAACCTCGAAGACGAGGATTGGAGTGCAGATTATGACTTACCCCACAGCAGCTGCAGTGACGGTCTCAGATGAGCAGTTGGCCACGCCGGTCGGGAGGGCCAACGCGGTCTTGATTCGTTATCCCCGGTTCAACCAACTCCTAAAGAACATTCAACTCTGCCGGGATATGTCCAAAACAGCGGGAGAACCCCAGTGCATCATCCTGGAGGGCTGCCCTGGCGCGGGAAAATCCACGTTGGTCAAGAGTTATGCGGCTGCGTGTTCGCGCCATGAAACGCCCAGCGGCACCAAGGTACCTGTCTTCTACGTTGAAACGCCCTCTCCGGCGACGGTCAAAGGCATGGCCGCGCGTCTGTTGCAAGCATTGGGCGATCCCGCAGCCAGCTACGGCACTTTGTGGTCTATGAACGCGCGTCTGGTCCATTTTATCCAGACGTGTGAAGTTCAGATGATTATCCTGGATGACTTTCACCACCTGATTGACACGGAAACCAATCGCGTGCTCGGCAAGGTCTCTGACTGGCTCAAAGTCCTCATCAAGGAGGCACAAATCCCCTTTCTGGTAGTCGGTGTAGAGGGCACAGCTCGACGGATCTTGGATGCCAATGCGCAACTCTCCCGCCTATTTGCAATTCGTGAAACGTTGCATCCTTTCCGCTGGGACAGTGGACAGCCAGAGACGATCCAAGAGTTTATGATGTTTGTGACCTTTGCCGAACAGCTGATCGGGGTGCAGCTGACCACAGACCTCCCCCGGGAAGAACTGCTGTACAGAATGTACTATGCTACGGAGGGTGTGGTGGGCAACGTGATGAACCTCCTCCGCTATGCGGTGGCACTTGCCCCACAGCAGGAAGCGGAAACCCTGACCCTGGAGGTGTTGACGGCGGCCTTCAACATGCGGTTGGCTGAGCACGTACACAAACGGAGCCCCTTTCTCGCTGACCTCTCGAGCTTGCCGTCAGCGACGCAGGCCTCACCTGCGCAACCTCAAACCCCGGAAGACGTCTCCGCTGCCGAGGTATTGACAACCAAGTAGCAATCGTATACCTGAGAATGTGTATGACGGTGCTTCCTTCCTTGCTATGCCGACCTGCGCTGCTGCCAGACGAATCTTGGTGGTCTTACTTGCATCGCCTGGCAGCAGCCAACGGCTATGGGTCATTTTCACTCCTCGCCAAGGTGTGCAACCTGCGCCTGGCTGAGTTAGGCGCACGGGACAACCTCATGCGCCCCCAACGGCCCGAGACGTTTGCTGTGTTGGCGACGCTGACCCATCGCCCCCCTCGTGAACTGGCTCTGGCCTCCGCGCATTACTTCGCTCAAGCATCTATTTGGCCCCCCATGGAAACGATCAACCTCGACTTTGGAGACGGCACGTCGCTGCCCCTCTTGAGATCGCTTCTGCGTTCCAGATATGTGTTACGTCCCGATGCGGCACAATTCTGTCCCACTTGTTTGCAAGAAGCAGCTTACCACCGCCGCACCTGGATGCTTGCCGATGTTTCGGCTTGTCTGCGTCACCAGCGTTTGTTACACAATCGTTGTCCACACTGCCAAGCGTGGGTGAGTGTTGCGAACATTGTCCGGCGTCAGTGCGGTAGATGCGGCGCCCATCTTACTGACGTGGTAAAAGAGGAAGGACTGGCATCAGAAGGCTTATCTGCCCAGCGAACCCTCCAAGTCTGGTGGGGGTTGGGGGACCCAACGCCAGAGAGTTACCTGGAATCCCTTCCATCTCAGCCTCCCTATGTCCTGTATCCGTTGTTTGAACTGATTCTCCAGGCCCTTGAACCCAGCGTATCCAAGCACACGCCCCCTGCCGAGCGTCACCGGAGACAAACAGTGGCCTTTAGCGCCTTGACTGATTGGCCGCGGGGATTCTGGGCGTTTCTCCGCGCCCGTTTAGAAGATGATGTGCGCTTGTACAGCTACCGCTACGGTTATGATTTCAGAGATCCCGTCTATCTAGATCACCGATCTTCACTGAATTTCTGGTTCACCGTATTTCGAGAAGACCCGCGCTTCGATTTTGTACAGGTCGCCGTGGAGCGCTTTTTAGAGGAAAACAACGTGCAGATCTGTTCCAGTTCTTGGAAAACATGGATGCGCGTCACTGCGGATGAGGATCTCCAGAAGATTGCGCGCCCGATGGCCAAGCAAGCTCATGCACGGCTCGCAGAACTTGTAGCTTCTTGAGGGGGCACGATCTGAGGGAGCGCTGCTGCATTTAGGACAGTCTCAAATACTGTGAAATAGCAGTCTCAAAAACTTTGAAATACAGTCTCACGAAGTATGAAATGAGTCTCAAAAACTTTGAAATCCTACAGGAAAACAAGCGATTCTATGTCGGGCCGGGCGGCCTTATGATCGCTCTAGAAGGGTTATTTTTAGGTATGTAGGGGATGTTAGCAACTTCCGACTATATTGTTTATGTTAAGTTGGGGTGTTTTTGCATAGCTGATCGACCGATGTTTTGGGGATCACATTGAAATTTTGAGGGCTGGCGGCTTATCCAAGGGCAGGGCTGAAGTAGCTTCGAGGGGTACTATGCACCTTACATTCTCCTGCGAGGATACCGGGGGTCGTCTGCGAGGAAAACGAAAAAGGCCCGCCGAAGCGGGCCTTGCGGTGCGGGGGCAACTCAGTGAGACCGAGTGTACGAGGAGGAGCGTTGTGAACCGTATCGATGCCTGCGGGGATGACGGCAACGCGAGGGATGCAAAGATATGAGGGAATGCTGAGAGGCGAGGGAGGCCGGGCGGCCCACCTCGCCCCTTATGGCCTTGCCGCTACGGTAGCAGAGTAAGTTAGTCTGTTTTTATAGCTATGAGGATAGTTGATGTCAAGAGATCGACCCAACGTGTGGTGCGTTTCGAAATCAATGGGTTTATGTTACTTGCGTTAGTAAGAATTGCTTGTTATTATAAGATTGCTGAGATTAAAGGACGCGGGGTGTTAGATAGCCATTCACAAACAAATCGTTTAATATAAATATAGGGTGAATGATATGTTACATTTTCCAGAGCAAGAAGATATAAGATTAAAACGTGCGCCCTTGACTGAGGTGATATGTCAAGTGCGCTTCCCGCCCATTCTGCGTATTGCCAGTGAGCGCCCGGCAGCATTTCAAGAAAAGGTAAGGGCGAAACTTCCCCAGTTGGAAGAAGAACATGGTTTGGCTGTACTGCCTATCGCTGATAATGCTATGCCTTCCGTACAGGTACAGCAAGCGCCGCCTGTGTATCAATTCAAGGCAGTAGATGGAAATACAACTTTGACGTTAGCGCCAGATTTCTATGCGCTTTCGACGACGGCATACCAACATTGGGCTGATTTTTGGGCCATGATTACCTTGGCCAACTCTGCGGTGCAAGATGTATACGAACCTAATTATGCTGTGAGAATAGGGTTACGTTATATCAATGAAATCACATTCGCTAATACGGGTTTGCAAGAAGAATCTCGATTACGATCTCTCCTTCGTAGCGATTTACTCACTTTTTATAATCAAGGGCCTTGGGAACAACCTTTGGAGATGTTGAACCGATTGTTGCTTGCTGGAGAGCAAAAAAGAGATCGGTTGACTATCCGTGTCGGGGTTAAAAAAGGGGAGGGGGAGGAGCCTGTAATTTTGCTCGATTTTGACTATTTCCAAGAAGGCAACATTCCATTTGAGACGTTAGAAGCCTTTTGTCAACGAGCGCACGATACTATTTACAAAGCTTTTCGTTGGGCGCTTACGGATGATGGTGTGTTTGAACCTGTACCAGATGAGGAGATGTAATATGACAACCTGGGTAACGTCTTGTTCTCGAGTAGAACAAAAACCATCAAGTTGGTGGGAACGCCTA
>JAAAOZ010000372.1 GCA_009908585.1 Chloroflexota bacterium | reverse complement strand
CCAGTAGATTTCATCCTCACCCTGGTGAAGTTCGCCATCGCGGTAAGCAGCGTAGACCTTACACTCTTCGACCGGGTAGTGGGAGCCATCAGGTTTAGTGTGGTGAATCAGGTGGTGGTGACGCTCGCCGATCAGCTCCTCCGGCGACCATCCCAACATCTCCGCTGCCGCCGCGTTGACGAAGGTGGTGACACCTTCGCTATTCACACCGTAGATGCCCTCAGCGGTGGAGTTCAAGATCAACTCGTTCTGTTGGGCCAGATTTCTGATGTTTTGCTCCGCTCGACGTTGTTCCTCGAAGAGGCGGGCGTTATCCAGCGCGGTCGCGACTTGCTCGGCCAGCGTTGTCTTGATGTTGACATCCTGTTGGGTGAAGCGCCCAACCTGCTCGGATTGGACGTCCAGCACGCCCAAGACGCGGTCGCCAGCGAGCATCGGCACGGCCATCTCGGCGCGGGTGTCGGGGAGGTGCGGGTTGGGGAGGAAGTCGGGCGCGGCCTGTACGTCGTTCTCGATAACACCGGCGCCGGTGCGGAAGGCGCGAGCCACTAGCGACGTTTCGCTGTCGGCTGCGATGCTCCAGCCCTCTTCTTTCATCAGGCGACCGGCTTCGCCAGCCCCGGCGGCCAGTTCCAAATTCTCGCCTTGATTATCGATCAAGTAGATGTGAGCGTGGTAGAGGCTGAAGTTCTCCTTGGTGAGATCGACGACGTCTTGTAGCAATTCATCGGGGTCTAATACCGTCGCAGCGGAGGTGCTGACCTCGGCCACCGTCTGTAGCTCGGCAGCGCGCTGGCGAATCTCTTGCTGGGCTTCCCGTTGTTCCTCGAAGAGACGGGCGTTATCCAATGCGGTGGCGATCTGCCCGGCCAAGGTGTTGAAGGTCGCCATGTCGGATTCGGCGAAGCGATTGGGCTGATCATCTTGGACGTCCAACACGCCTAATAGGTTGCCGCCGGTGATCAGCGGTACGGCGACCTCGGCGCGGGTCTGGGGGAGCAGCGGGTTGGGGAGGAAGCCCGATTCCAACGTTGTGTCGTTGACCACGACGACCTGCCGCTCGCGTGCGGCGCGGGCGACTAAGCTCTTGGGGCTATCTGCGGGGATGCTGTGTTCCCGCTGACGCAACACCTCACCAACTTCGCCGGAGCCGGCGCGGACGACGAGGCGCTCGTTTTCTTCATCTAACATATAGATGTGGGCGTGATAGAAGCCGAAGCGGCTCTGCAAGAGTTCGACGACCTCGTTGAGGAGGTTCTCAGGATCTAAGATGGTGCTCAAGCGCTCGGAAACCGTCGCAGCCGTTCGGAGCTGGGTGGTGAAGTTCGTCAACTCCTCGGTCTGTTCTATCGTGCGGACGTAGAGTTCGCTGTTCTGGAAGAGGAGCGCGATCTGGTCCGTCATCGTCTCAAAGAGGCTAACTCTATCGGGCGTGAAGGTGTTGACATCGCGGCTCTGGACATCCACCGCGCCGATGACCCGTTCGCCCGTTTGCAGGGGCACGACCATCTCGGATTGGGTATCGGGCAGCAGCGGATTGGCCAGGAAGCCCTCGCTCTGATTGACGTCGTTCACGACCACCGGCTCGCCCTCGTGGATAGCGCGCGTCACGAGGGCGGGTTGATCTAGCGGGATTTGATGTTCCTTCTGGAGAAGTTGCAGGCCCGCGTAGCCGGTGCTTTCGCTCAACACCGCCGCGTTCTTCTCCTCATCGACGAGATAGACCTGAACGTGATACATATCGAAGCGATCTCGGATGAGGTTCACGGTCAAGCGCAACAACTCTTCGGGATCGGATTGCTCGCTGGCGGCGAAGACGACGCGGACCGCGCGTTGATTCGCTTCCAATTGCTCGGTGCGGGCGCTCAGCTCCTTATCCCGATTCTCTAACTCCTCACCGCGTTGGCGCAGCGAACCGATCGAATCGCGCAGGTTATCCGTCATCTGACGGAACGCCTGGGCCAACACGCCGACTTCGTCCTCGCGATCTATCGTCGGCACCTCGGTCTCCAGATCGCCGCTGGCGACCTGGGTAGCGCTGTTGGTTAAGTTGACGATGGGATTGATCAGACGGTTGGCCAACACGACGCCCAACCCAATGGCGATGGCGCCGGCCAATACAATGAGACCGGCGCTCAGGCCGGCGATGAAGCGGGTCAGCGCGTCGACGCTGGCCAACGCCTCGGCCTCATCGATCTCCGCGATCAAGGCCCACTGCACGCCGTCGGGATCATCCGGGGTGGGGGGCTGCACAACGATGGGGGTCCAGGAACTCAGCACCGATTCTCCCCGATAATCCTCGATGCGACTTGTGTGGGATTGGCCGTCAAAGGCGCCTCTGACGGCCGCGGTGTCGGCCACGATAGTCTCATTGAGGATCGTGGTCTCGACGCCCAACTCGCTTAAGAAGCGCGAATCATTGCGGAAAAGATAATCCTGTCCGATCAAGTAGGTCTCGCCGGTCTCGCCCAAGCCTGTGCGCTCGATCATCAGTTCGTTAATCTGCTGTGGATTAAGCTCCAAGATGATAACGCCGACCGTCACGCCTTGAAGATCTTTGACCGGCGCGCCGATGCGCAAATCGATGGCTTCGTGGGTGGGATTATAGAAGAGATCGCCAAAATAGACCGAGTTCAGCGCGTTCTGAAACGTCGCTTGCTCCGCCTCGTTAATCTCCAAGTTCTCTTGGTTCAGTGCGAAGACGACATTGCCCGCTGTATTGATCAACAGCACGTCATTGTAGACATCCTGCCCGTGTTGGGCGACGAAGGCTTCTATCTCTCGTTTTGCCCTCTCAAATGCTTGGACATAAGTTTGGTCTGTGGGCGTATCGATGTGTTCCGATAGTACATTGAGGCCTTCGTTCCCTTCACGGTTTCCTTGCACCGATTCCAGCTCTCGGACAAAGCGGATATCGCTCTTTCGTTCCTCGATCCAGCGATGAACCTCAATGGCCTTGAGGGTGCGGACAGCCTCCAATTCCTCGAACGCGCGATCCGTCAGCGCATCACGGAACTGGTTGACGCTGAAGATCGTCAACAGCACCGTGACGACGATAATTAAGACCGCAGTCAGGAGGGCAAAGCTCACACCCAATTGCGCGCGAATCGACGAGCGCAACCATTTGAACCCCCCGCCTGACGTGGCAGATGAACTATAATTAGACATTATCCAACCTCCTTAAAGAGTAGTTACAAGTTGCAAGTTTCAAGTCAAAATTCTATCTTTCACGACTTCGACCGTGTTAATCGATTAATCAAGGTCGCCAGCAAGGGTGAGGATCGACTCTCTTTTGTCTGCATTTGCCTCATTTTGCTCCATCTGCCGATGCTGCTGCCTGTGATTTAAGAATCTCATCCAGTGTCTCTTGCGCCACGTTGCGAATCTCCGAAAGCTTGACCGGCTTATCCAGCACGCGCTGAATGGCCGCCGCCGCCGAAGGATCGCGGAGCAGATCGTTGCTGTACCCGGTGACCATGACCACGCCGGTCTCTGGGTACTTCTGGCGGATTTGGGTCGCCAGCGCGACGCCGGTCATCTCCGGCATCTTGTAGTCGGTGATTAGCAGATCGAATGGTTGCTCCGCGAAGAGGCGCAGGGCGTCTTTGCCGTTATCCGTGATCATCACCTCGCAGTTGGGCAATTTCTCGAGGCCTTCTTGCAGCGTGAACGCGACGAACTCCTCATCATCGACGATGAGGATGCGATGCATAGGGATATCAGGCGCGGGAGCGGCCGCCGTGTCTTGATCTTGGACGCTGGCAGGCTTGAGCGCGGGCAACTTGACAGTGAAGGTGCTGCCTTCACCTAACTCGCTCTCGACTTCCAGCTCTCCGTCATGCGCCTCGACGACTTTATGAACCACGGTCAACCCCAAGCCCAGGCCGCCATATCGGCGCGTGGGGGAACCATCCAATTGATGAAAAGGTAAGAAAAGCTCCGTGAGGTCACTTTCCTCAATGCCAATGCCGGTGTCGGTCACCGATAGATACACCTCATCGTCCTGCGCGTCTAACGTTAACGTCACGTGGCCGCCATTGGGGGTGAATTTGATCGCGTTCTCGATCAAGCACTCGACCGCCTCCTGAAGCTGCTGGCGATCCCCAGAGATGTGAGGTAAATTGGGAGGCAACTTCGCCTCGAATTTGATGCCATTCGCTTTCGCCATAGCGCGCTGCTTCTCCAACATCTGGGCGATGAGGGCGGATAGCGAGATGGCATGTTGGGTTACCGCGCCAGATTCGACGGCAAGTAGGGCGCCGATGCGCGAGATGACGGTGTTCAACTCCTGGGCGCGATTTGCAATGATGAACATCGCCTCCTTTTGCTCCGGGGCCAGGTCACCCAACTCTCCCTCGCTCAGCAGATCGGCATAGCCTTTGAGAACCGTGAGCGGTGTGCGCAACTCGTGAGATACGGTTTGAATGAAAATATCCTGAAGAATCTTCATATTGTCTAATTCAACGTCCGTCGACTTCGGAATTTTAACCTGTTTGGATGATTGTTTGGCCATTGAGTTCTCCTCCTCTTTCTCCCCGGTCGGGAGCATGATGTTGGTCAGGACATCGGCCCGATCTCAATTTCGAACCTCTGGTTACGCCATTAAAAAAAGCGGCACCCATATTTTAAGGTAAAATTACCCTTTGTGCCGTTAGGAATGTGTAGGGACAATGTGGTAATTTTGTGGGAATGTTTGCCAGACTTCGGTTGCTCCTCTCCTGTCTGGTGTTGCGACGTCGATTTGATAGGTGTATACTAAATTTGAGGTGATTTTGGGCTAGGCCGTTCCAAGAAAATAAATCTCCCAAAAACAGCTAGTTTTCTAAGGAAAAAACGTGATGGTTCATTTTCCAAGATAATTAGGTTTACACTTTGGTCAGCGACTGAAGTCCCTTCGAGAGGCGCTACGCGCCAAGCATCCGCCTTCGCGGATGCAAGAGGCCGTCTGCGAAGGCAGACGGTTGGCCACCCCCTCGGCCATTGGGCCTTCCCTCGGCCATTGGGCCTTCCCTCGGCCATTGGGCCTTAGGGCCAAGGAGGGCCAAGGAGGGCCAAGGAGGGCCAAGGAGGGCCAAGGAGGCCTTTCCAGGGTACTTCAGTGCCCGTAGAGTAAAAAAGTGTCAACCTATCTGTGAACCATCCCCATTTCCACGACGGTAATGAAACCCGCGTGTCGGAGGGTTACCTCAGCGATATTCCCGAAGAGGCATTGCGCGAGTTTTTGACCTTCGCACAGGAGAGAATGAAGGGATAGACGTAGGAGTAGAGAAAATTTGACCGAGGAAGTAAATCAGCCGAGAGTTCAACGGCTCTCGGTGTTTGTATTTTGTCTCTGTGTGTAGACTTTGGGAGTTGATACATGATGAAGGATTATGAGCAAGTCGCGCGGGCCGCTTTGCAGGATCACGCGGCTGAGCGGATCTTGGCGGCGTTGTCTGAGGCCGGCTTGCCGGTGATTGTCCTGAAAGGCTTGGCCCTGCGCCACCGGGTGTATGCGCCAGCGGAGCGAAAGATGTCGGATATTGATCTGTTGGTGCGACGTGTGGATTGGAAGCGCATCGATGATATTTTGCGTTCCTTGGGCTACGTCGTTTCTCCAGATGATCACGATTGGACGCCGGACTTTGCCCGTGAATTTATGGGCGAGACGCCCTATCGCAAAGGCGCGATGGTCGTCGATTTGCATTGGCATCTTACCGCGATGTCCTGGTTTCGGGCCACTACGGCGATAGATTTGGAAGCGCTTTGGTCCAATGCCCTGCCGATAGATATTGGCAGCTCGACAGCGTTGCGCCTGTGTCCTGAAGATGAGGTGATTCACTTGTGTTACCATACGGCGATTCATCATGGTCTGGCCCATCCGCACGGCTGCCGGGATATTTTACGGGTGCTCGACCTAGAACAAGATACGTTAGATTGGGAGGTGCTCGCGCGCCGCGCTCGCGCCTGGCGGGTCAGCGTGGCGGTGTGGGCGGCGTTGATGACGGCAAGGGAGCAGGGGAGAATCCAGCATTCAGCATCCAGCCTAATCCCTGAGGCGGCGTTGGACGCGCTGGGGGTACCCCGGTGGCGGCAGGCGGTATTGGGCATCTCTGTGAAGCGGGCGGCGAAAGGGCGGGCGGCGCTGGTGTCCGGTTCGATGCGTTTTTTGGGCGTGTTATTGGTGGATCGTGTGCGCGATTTGCCGGGCGTACTCTTTAGAGGTCTCTTTCCCAGACGGCGGTGGCTGCAATTGCGCTATGATCTCACACCGCGCCAGGCGTTCTGGCGCCAGTTTACGTATCCTATTGACGTGATGAGGCGTGCGCTCGAGGCTGTGATGGATCGGAAGTTCGGGGGATGAGAGAAAGATGATTGCGTCTTTCTTAGTGTGTGTTACAATCTTTGCAGGGCTATAAGAGAAGAACCGGTGGGGACGATGTGTTTTGTAAGATACATCGCGTGCTAAGGGGGAGGAGATGTTGAAGCGTTTTGGTTTAAAATACATTTTCCTGGCAGTTTTCATTGATGCTATCTTAGTGATTGGCGCGTTGGCGCTGGCAACCCATCTCCGCACCACTTTACCCTATGGCTTGGTAGAATTCAACCCAATCTATCCAGATGGCATCCCGCCGGCCATTGTCTATGTATTATCGGCTGTAGTATGGATCGGCACCGCTTTTGCGGTCTCGCTTTATGACCCGCGCAGGATTTTTCACGCCGTGGATGAATTTCAGACCTTGACGCTGACTATCTTTTTCTTCGCGCTTATGTTTACCGGCATGCTCTATTTTACCTTCCGCGAAACCTCGCGGCTGTTGATGATCTATGCGTTTGTGGTGATGTG
>JAAAOZ010000227.1 GCA_009908585.1 Chloroflexota bacterium | reverse complement strand
CCGGATGGCGCCGCGCATCTCCTCCGGCCCGGTGGAGCAGTTCAGGCCGATCACGTCCACCGGCAGCGCGGCCAAGGTCACCAGCGCCGCCTCGACGCTCGGGCCGGTGAGCATCCGCCCGTGAACGTCCAACGTGACCTGCGCCTGGATCGGCACGCGCTGGTCCAACGCGCGGAACGTCCGCCAGATGCCCTGGATCGCGGCCTTCAGCTCCAGGAGATCCTGCTGGGTCTCCAGCAGCAGTAGATCGACGCCGCCCTCGAGCAGGCCGCGCGCTTGCTCCGCGTAGACCGCCGCGATCTCCTCGTAAGTCACCTCCGCCACCGCCGTTGCCAAAGAGGGCAGCTTGCCCGTCGGCCCCATCGAGCCGACGCGATCCGCTGCCTGCCGGGCAATCTCCGCCGCCCGGCGGTTGATCTCCAGCGCGCGATCCCCGACGCCGAACTCCGCCAGGCTCACGCGATTGCCCCGGAAGGTGTTCGTCTCCACCACCTCGGCGCCGGCCGCGAAGTAAGTCGCGTGCACCTGCGCCACGACCTCCGGGCGATGGAAGAGCAACATCTCCATCAGGCCCTCGGTGCGCTCGCCGCCGAAATCCGCCGGCCCAAGCTCATACTTGGCTAACTCGGTGCCCGTCGCGCCATCGAAGAGCATCACGTGATCGGCCACCGCGTCCAAATAACGCCGATTCGTCCACTCGATTATCTCTATCTCACCCACTATATCCATGCATCCATTCTCCCTTTTCTACCCAATAGCCAAGTAGCAACCAATTTTGGCAAACCGTATAAGTGTGGTATCATCACTTCGACTAGAATCAATAGCACAACCCTAACATTATACTACAAACAAAGGAGCTGAGTGTATGAAAAACATCACGGTTATCGGGGTAGGATATGTCGGATTGGTGAGCGGCGCCTGCTTCTCCGATCTGGGCAACAAGGTCACCTGTTTAGACATCAACGAGGAGCGCATCGAGAACCTCAAAAAGGGCATCATGCCCATCTACGAGTTGGGCTTGGAGGATCTGGTGGAGCGCAATGTCCGCGCCGGACGGCTCTTCTTCACGACGTCTTATGAAGACGCGCTCAAAGATGCGGATTTTGTCTTCATCGCGGTGGGCACGCCCTCCGATGTCGATGGTCAGGCCGATCTGCGCTACGTGCGGATGGCGGCGGAGAGCATCGCCGAGGTGATGGATCACCCGATGATCATCATCAACAAATCGACCGTCCCGGTGGGCACCGGCGATTGGGTCGCCGAGATCATCCGCGAGCATCGCCCCGACGCGCCGGAGTTCTCCGTCGTCTCCTGCCCGGAGTTCCTGCGCGAAGGCACCGCCATCAGCGACTTTATGAACCCCGACCGCACGGTGTTGGGATCGACGGATAAGGACGCCGCCGAAAAGGTCGCCCAGCTTCACCTGCCGCTGCGCAGCACCATTATGATCACCGATCTGCGCACGGCGGAGATGATCAAATATGCCTCCAACGCCTTCTTGGCCGCGAAGATTTCGTTCATCAACGAGATGGCCAACGTCTGCGAGGCGCTGGGCGCCGACGTGAAGGAAGTTTCCTACGGGATGGGCCTAGATCGGCGGATCGGCCCGCACTTCTTGAATGCGGGCATCGGCTGGGGCGGCTCCTGCTTCCCCAAGGATGTGAAGGCGCTCACCTATATGGCGGAGACCGAGGGGCGACATCCGCACCTGCTCCGCGCCGTGATCGACATCAACACCGACCAGCGGAAAGCGCCCGTGCGCAAGGTCAAGGAGCTGATAGGCGAGAGCCTGAAGGGCAAGACCATCGGGCTGCTGGGCCTGTCGTTCAAGCCGAACACCGACGATATGCGCGACGCGCCGTCGGTTGACATCGCGCGGCAGTTTATGCGCGAGGGCGCCAACGTGCGGGCCTACGATCCCGTCGCGATGGAGAACGCGCGCGCGCTGCTGCCGGAGGTCGAGATGATGGACAGCTCGGAGGCTGTCGCCGCCGGCGCCGACGCGCTCGTGTTGGTGACGGAATGGAACGAGTTCCAACATCTCAATCTGGCTCACCTCAAGGAAGTGATGAATCACCCGATTTTGGTCGATGGGCGCAATGTCTACGATCCCGACGAAGTGCGCGAGATCGGCTTCAAATATCGCGGCATCGGTCGCGGCTACAACGGCGAAGGGGTAGAGTAACCATCCCCTTAATCAATCCAAATCTAACTTGGTAACATGGAGTAAGGAGTAGGAAGGGAGTAAGGGGTAGGAAGTAGGGAGATGGAGAATGGACAATGACCTTCTCCATCCCCTCTTCTAAATTCTTCATTCCCCATTCATCATTCGCAATTTTGCAGAGGAAATGCTATGAATCTACTACGCACCACCTTAGATAACGGCCTCAAAATCCTCATCCGGGAGAGTCACACCGCGCCGGTGGTGAGCTTTTGGGCCTGGTATCGCGTGGGCAGCCGCAACGAGCGCGAGGGCATCACGGGAATCTCTCACTGGGTCGAGCATATGCTCTTCAAGGGCACCGAGCGCTGGCCCAGCGGCAGCACCGACCAGGCCATCGCCCGCGAGGGCGGCGTCTTCAACGGGATGACCTGGTACGACTTCACCACCTACTACGAGACGCTGCCGGCGCGCAAGTTCTCGCTGGCCTTGGATATCGAGTCGGACCGGATGAGCAACGTGATGATCACCGAGGAGGAGGTCGAATCCGAGCGAACGGTGATCATCAGCGAGCGGCAGGGCAAGGAGAATTCCCCGCGCTTCCAACTGACCGAAGCGGTGGACGCCGCCGCGTTTCAAGCGCATCCCTACGGCCACGAGACGCTGGGCCATCTCCGTGATCTCCAATCGATGACGCGCGACGATCTCTACCACCACTATCGCACCTACTATCGGCCCAACAACGCCCTCTTGGCCATCGCCGGGGATTTCAACGCCGGCGAGATGGAGCGCGTGACCGAGCGCTACTTCGCCGAGATTCCGGCGGGTGATGATGTGCCGCCGGTGACAGCCACCGAGCCGCCGCAAGAGGAGGAACGGCGCGTCACCATCAAGGGCCGCGATGCCACGCACTACCTCCAGATCGTCTTCCACGCGCCGCCCGCGCGCGAGAAGGACTTCTTCGCCCTGACCGTGTTGAACGCCGTTCTCAGCGGCGGATCGTCGTTCCTGATCGGCGGCGGCGCCCTGACGAACTACACCAGTCGACTCTACCGCGCGCTCGTGGATCGCGAGCTGGCCGTCGACATCCACGGCTCCCTCGTCCCCACCATCGATCCCGGCCTCTATCGCCTGCAAGCGACCATCTGGCCGGAGCGCGACATCGCGGAGGTGGAAGCCGCGCTCACCACGGAGATCGAGCGCCTGCAACAGGATCTGGTCACCGAGCAGGAGTTGGAGAAGGCGCGCAGCCAGGCGCGCGCGCTCTTCGCCTATTCCAGCGAGAGCATCACCAATCAAGCCTTCTGGCTGGGATTCAGCGAGATTTTCGCGGATTATGGCTGGTTTATGCGCTATCTGAATCGCCTGGAGGCCGTGACTGCCGAGGATCTACAGCGCGTGGCGCAGACCTATCTGGCGCCCCAGAATCGCACCGTCGGATGGTATATCTCGAATCAGTAGATTTAGCAGATGTAAGCAGATCAGGGAGGAAGGAAATGTTTGGCATAGAACGTATCACTTTTGACCGACAGGTAAAAGGTGGGCGAGCGTGCATTCGCGGTATGCGCATCACGGTCTCCCTAATCCTAAATCTGATCGCCAATGGTATGAGCACGGAAGAAATTCTAGAGGCCTATCCCTATTTGGAACCGGAGGATATTCAAGCTGCGTTAAATTATGCGGCTTGGCTAGCGAATGAGTCGGTTTACACCATGGAGCGTGTGCCAGCATGAAATTTCTGGCCGATATGGGTATTTCCCCTCAGAGCGTCGCTTTCCTGCGCGATTTAGATATTGAAGCCATCCACCTACACGAACTATCATTGGATCGATTACCAGATTCAGAGATTTTAGAGAAGGCTCGTCGTGAGGGATACATCGTGCTCACCCACGATCTTGATTTCGGTGAATTGCTGGCTCTCAGCGGAGCGGAAGTCCCCAGCGTGGTAATCTTTCGGCTACAGAATATGCGCCCAGAAAACATCAATCGCTATCTAAAAATTTTGATTTCGGAGCACCAAACTACGTTGGACAAAGGTGCTATTCTCAGTGTGAACGAGGGCCGCATCCGCGTTCGGCAACTCCCCATAACGTAGCGTTTTATCCTTCGCCACAATAGACTTGGAGGTACGTAACGACCTATGTACAACAGAAAATATCAACGCCAGCGCCAAACCGCGCATGCTTTACCCGGCCCCGATGACACTCTGCGCGAGACGCTGCCCAACGGCATCACCGTGTTGGCGCGCGAGAACTTCGCCAGCCCGGCGGTGGTAGTCAGCGGCTACGTCGAGGCCGGCTCGGAGGATGAACCCGCCGACTTGCACGGTCTGACGAGTTTCACGTTGGATATGATGGAGCGCGGCACGCAGCGCCGCTCCTTCGAGGAGCTGTATGAGGCGGTCGAGTCCATCGGCGCGAGCTTCGGACTTAGCGCCGGCGCGCACATCAGCTCCTTCAGCGCCAAGGGCTTGGCCTCCTCGCTGCCCCTGCTGATGGACCTCATCGGCGATCTGCTGCGCCGCTCCGCTTTCCCCGAAAAGCACGTCGAGAAGGTCCGCGCCGAAATCCTCACCGATATCCAGGAGCGGCGCGACAGCACCCGACGGATGGCCGCGCGCATCTTTCACGAGCTGGCCTATCCCGCCAACCACCCTTATCACCACAGCCTCGCCGGCTACGAGGACACCGTCGCGCGCATCCAGCGCGAGGATCTGGTCGATTTTCATCGCCGCCACTTCGCGCCCGACGGCCTGACGCTGGTCATCGTCGGCGGGGTGAAGCCCAAGGAGGCGATCAACATCGTGCGCGAGACCTTCGGCGATTGGGAGGATGCCCGCCCGGCGCGCGAGGGCCTGCCCGACGTACCCGCAATCACCGAGCGGCGCGAAAAGCAGGTGATCATCCCGGATAAGATGCAGAGCAACCTCGTGCTGGGATGGCCCGGCCCGCCCCGGCTCCATCCCGACTTCATCGCGTGCGGGGTGACCAACACCATCTTGGGCATTTTTGGGATGTATGGCCGTTTGGGCAAGAAAGTGCGCGAGGAGAATGGACTGGCTTACTACGCCTACAGCCGCATCGATGGCGGCAAAGGCCCCGGCCCATGGCGCGTGATCGCCGGCGTCAACCCGATGAACTTGGAGCGCGCCGTCACACTGATCCAGGAGGAACTGCGTCGCATCCGTGAGGAGCGCGTCCCCGAGGAGGAACTCAACGACAGCAAATCCTACCTCACCGGCAGCCTGCCGCTCCAACTGGAGACCAACGAGGGCGTCGCCCAGTCGCTGATCAACATCGAGCGCTACCAACTGGGCCTGGATTATCTCCAGCGCTATCGCGACATCATCATGGCCATCACCGCCGAGGAGGTCCAAGCCGCTGCACAACAGTGGTTAGATCCAGAGCACTTCGCGCTGGCCACCGCCGGGCCGTCGATGCCGGAGTCTTCGGAATCCTAAGCGATGTTAGCCACCGGCGTCGATCTCATCGAGGTCTCGCGCATCGCCCGCACGTTGGAGCGCTTCGGGCCGCGCTTCTTGAAGCGCGTCTTCACGTCCGCCGAGGTGGCGTACAGCCGCGAGCGCCCCGCCGAGTTGGCCGCCCGCTTCGCCGGCAAGGAGGCCACAGCCAAGGCCTTAGGCGTAGGGATGCGCATGCTCTCCCCGCTGGGCGTCGGCTGGCGGGAGATCGAGGTGCTGAACGAGCGCAGCGGCAAACCCTACGTGATCCTCCACGAGCACGCCGAGGAACTGGCGCAGCGCCAAGGCCTGACCGAATGGGCCATCAGCCTGAGCCACGATGGGGACTTCGCCATCGCGTTTGTCGTTGCGATGTCATAAACGTCACCCTTGCGAAGGTTCCAGATGGCTATGCGCGCCAGAGGAACTTGCGCTCAGGACGTATGGCTAATGTAGGTCGGAATGGTATTCCGACCAGGCGGATTGCCAATCCGCCCTACGCCTATTTTTCAAGGAGGACAAACTTATGCGAGCCGTAGTGCAACGAGTGACTCACGCATCCGTCGCCGTCGAGGGCGAGATCGTCGGGGAGATTGATGAGGGACTGCTGGTGCTGGTAGGCGTCGGCGAGGGCGATACTGAAGAAGAGGCGCGCTGGCTGGCGCACAAGACCGCCAATCTCCGCATCTTCCCCGATGACGAGGGCAAGATGAATCTCTCGGTCAAGGATATTGAAGGCCGCATCCTAGTCGTCTCGCAATTCACCCTTTACGGCGACCCGCGACGCGGCTTCCGGCCCTCGTTCGCGCACGCAGCGCCGCCGGAGATCGCCGAGCCGCTGGTCGAGCATTTCATCGCCGTGATCCAAAAGGAAAATGTGCCGGTCGAGTCGGGCGTCTTCCAAGCCTACATGACCGTCGAACTGGTCAACGACGGCCCGGTGACGATCCTTCTGGAGAAGGAGGCGTCGGCGTAATGTTACCCTCAGAAGAGTCCACAGCGACGGAACAGGTCCAGATGGAGGAAATGGAGGAAAAGCGAGACATCGCACTCTGGTACTGGTTCCTCTTTGAAAGCAACCTTTCGACGCAACGGGCCAAGACCCTCTTGGCCGATTGGCAGAAGCGCGATCTATCATTGGAGGATGTCCTCGCGCGCCTGCCGCAAGAAGCCAACTCGCTGGGATTGACGCCCCAGGAAGCGCGGCAACTGCGCCCGCCGGCCTCTTTCTCCTCTAAAGCTCCGGACGCCGTGGGTTG
>JAAAOZ010000363.1 GCA_009908585.1 Chloroflexota bacterium | reverse complement strand
AGATAGCGCCTTGCACCGGCCCCGTTAGCGCCGTCATCATTCCCCATAAGCCAATGATCGCGCCTAAAACAGCCAAACCCATGCCATAGGACCTACGCCTTATTTTGGTCTCCATCATTCGTCTCCTTCTGTATGTGATCTGTATGTGAGATGAATTCTTGTTTATCCACTTGGCTTCTGAGGTGCAATGCACCAGGCCTAACCTGTCAACTTCGCGCCCAATGGGCAAGTATTTGAAGGACAGAGGCCTTTTTGGTGATGGCTTGTCCACGTTAGGACGAGCATTGCACCTGACAACTCCCAAAAATCTAATCGTCAACTTTGCCGCAAGATGAGCGGCAGATACAACATCTTACCCGTCTGCCCCTCAATCAAAATCGGCGTCGTCGTCACGTTATTGTCCTCAATAGCCTCTCGAATTAATCCAAAGGGCTTGCCCCATGGGGGTTGACCATATTCGGAGGTATCCACCTGGGCGTAGATGGCATATTCGCCCTCAACAGGCGCTGATGCAGATTCACACGAGACGACCACCGACTCCCCTGCCGCCACCGGGGGCGACCACACCCGACAATACTCTTCCTCGTGATCAAACACACTGCTGGGCGGCGTGGGCATCGCCGTTGATGCAAATGATTTGAGATAGACCCGCACCTCAAACAGGTCTGAGGGCGTCTGCCCCGTCCACAATTGATCGGCGTCCAAATCCCCCTGATTCTTCACGGTCACATAGACGCGGGGCGGATCATCCTCAAGTAGATGGGTGGGCGTCACCTCCATCTGAGTGATCACCAAATCCGGCCCGTGGACAGGATCAATATCCGTCATCCGGTTGTTCTGGGGATTCGATTCCACCACATCCTCCTCCGTCCGGTAGCCGATCTCTACGGTGTTGCTGAGGACGAAAAACTCGTCATCGGGGATCGCGGTCGTCAACACGGCGCGCACGGTCAACTCGTCGCTCTCCATGGGATCCAACGTGCCGACGGCATAGGTGTAGCGACCGCTGCCTATCGGCGTCCATCCTGCGGCGGCAACCTCCACATCAGTAATGGGCGCTATTGTATCGGTGAGCACCACATCCCGCAGCGTGACGCCGGAGGCGGTGGCATTGGTGTAGCGCACGGTATAGATCACCTCCTGGCCCGGCGTGATCCAGGTCTCGCCATCGTCCTTGGACACCTGCGCATCAACGCGCGGCAATCCTGTCACGGAGACGGGCGCCAAGTTCGGATGATCGAAGTAGAAGCCCCCCACCAGCGTCTCCAGGCGATTGTAATGTTTGCCACTCGGCGTCATGCGCTCCGAGTGGACGCGGAAGGCCATCGTGATGGTCTCCTGCGGATCGATGTGGATGTTAGGCCACACCAGGCGCGTCGGCTGTCCGGAGAGCACGTTGGGCTTCGCGCCCGCCACATGCGCATCGTAGGTGAAGTAATGGGGCAATGTGTCGGTGAGGAGCATCGTCTGCGCAGTCTCCATCTCATTGAAGAGCGAGATGGTATATGTGACCCTCGCCCCCGCTGTGATGCGCGTCGGATTAGCGGCCTTATCCACCAGGACGGTGGGAATGCCCGCTACGTACACCGACGCGGCATTCGCTATATCAGGGATGTCGATCCGTTCACCTGTATCTTGATCCTCGGCATAGATCGAGACGTGCGGGTTGTAATAATCGCCGGATACCAACTCTTCACTCGTCTGCACACGGAATACAATCCGCAACTGCTCATTCTTTTCCAGCGGATCAGAGATCGACCACTTGACCTGTTGCCCTTGTACCGCGATCTGTGGCGGCCCTTCGACAACCTCCAAGAAGGTGAAGCCGCTGGGCAATGTCTCGGTCAATAAGATATTTGAGAGGATTTTATCGTCCGTGCCATTGAAAAGATTGATGGTATAAGTTACGACCTCGCCAGCCTTCACCTCCTGCGGTGAGACATCTTTAAAGAAGCCCACGCCCGGCGCCACGAAGACGCCCACGGTTTCTGTGTACTTCTCGTCAACCATCCAATGAATCGGCGCCGTACATTCAACACCATTCCGCCACGTGCCAAGATCCGTATAGGCGCGCGCCCTGAAGGCGATCTCGGCGACCGTCTCAGGCGGCATTTCATCCCAGACCCACTGTAAAGGATCCTCACTGTAGGGTTCCGGCCCGGAGACCCAGCCCAGATATTGCCAATTATCCGGCAGGATGTCGGTGACGACCACATCACGGACGGTCGCGCCGGTGGTGTTTTCCACCTCCATCAGGTATTCCACTTCGCCATACGGGCCAATCCGCTCGACATCCGGCTCTTTGTTGATCAACACACCGGGTACTACATCCAGGGTCTTACCATCGACCTTCTCCGATGACGGCACGCAGATAGCCGGATCATCTATCTCGGTGATCTGGATCCGACTCTTGTAACTATGCTCGCGATCATCCTCAGAGGTGAGCAACGGCGCGCGCAACGTGAGCACCAACTCCGTCGTCCCGCCGGCCGGCAGCGTCAAATCGCTCCAATAATAAAGTTCGGAATCCTGAGACGAGGTCGGCAGCGAGTAAGCGACCAGTGTGAAGTCACCTGGATTGGCGTTCGGCAACTCCCACTCCAACGTCAACCCCGTGATGTCCGTCGCGGGCGCGGTGCGATTATCGCGCAACGTGATGGTCAGCGTCGTCAGCTCGCCCACGGCCACAGGATTAGGCGTCGCCGATTGGAGAATCGAGACGTGCGGTGTGACGACAACGCTCGAATCTCGCAACTTATCCGCGTTCGTCCGCCACATCTCAGGCTCGCGCACCTGAAAGAGAACGGTTGCCATGTCCTGGATCAAATCCTTCCCCTTGCCACGATCCTCACACCAATCCGAACCAAGCCCCGTATCCTCCGGGAGGCCAGTCGTTCGCACTGCAAACGTGTGCTCCCAGGTCTCCCCTGGTGGCAACGGCGCGGGCGGCGAGACGGGGTAGTTATACTCATAATCATCATCCGCTGGGTCCGTGAAGAGAACGGAGGAAAGATCATCGCGAAAAGCGGTCACGGTGTAAAGCGTTCGGGGCGAGATATTGAGGATCACCGCCTCGTATTCTAACAGTTCGCCCTGGACAACCTCACGTTGCAATGCCGTCTTATTGATGCGAAACGGCGTATCGACCTCCACATCCGTCTTGTTGTCGTCAATGATGGGGCAGATCCCCGTCTCCGCATTGTACGCCAATACATCATTGTAATATTTCTCGTGAGCCACCCCATCAACAACAGCCTGGAAGATTAATGTATGCGATGCCTCCACATCCAGGCCGGGGAGGTTATCCCAGATGATGATGGCGCCATCGGAAAGCACCTGGGTCGGCACGAAGGGGGGATCCGTAGGCGCGACCATCTCTTGATAGGAGAAATAACGCCCATAAAGATCGTCCATCGGCAAGACGTCCGTCAACACAATCGGGCCGGGGATGTATCGCTCTCCGACATTCTCCAAGGTGATAGTATAAGTCACCACCTCACCGGGAATCTGTAAACTTGGCTCCACCCCTTTAGTAAGCTCAATCTCTTTCTCTACATCCAGCACCGCCATTTCATTATCATCGTGACCGATATAGGTACCAAACCCAGGGATCCCGGCCGTCGCCGTGACGCTGTTGGGGTAGGAATCAACGCACCCCGTCCACCCGGCGGAGGGCAAGGCCTGGGAAGGCACATCGACGCGATAGGACATCGTGACAGCCCCATTCGCTGCGACTTCCATATTATCCCAGCGGAGATAAGAGCCTTCGATGACATTCGGCTCGGGGCCGAGAAGCATCTCGGAGAACATGAACGTATTGTGAAGGCCATCTTCCAATCGTAAGGCGTCGTCGGAAACTATATCCTGATCGTGCAGCGGATTGTAAAACGTAAGCGTATAGGTCACAGGACGGTTAGCGTAAGTCGCCGTCGGCTGGTCAAGCGGCGGGCCGGTGGTAACGATCTTATCAAAGGGGCTGAGGATGCGCGTCCGTAACCTATCATTAGCATTAGCCGGTCGCATAGGCATCCCGTCGGCCCAGGCCACCAACGACCCTTTATCGTTCTCAAGATTTTTCTTTCTTGGATTGTACGCTGTATCGCGCGGCACACGCGCGATGAACGTCACGGTGGTCGTCGCACCCGGCGCCAAATCGCTGGGCAAGGTCCACGCAAGCACACCGGTCGTGGCATTGTACGCCGTGATCACACCCGTCTGATCGGCCGTCATCTCGATCACGCTACTTTTAATTTGCACCGGCAATTGCTCCTGCACGACGATGTTGCTGGCTCGGAAGACATCTGGGCGCTCCTCGCCATCCTCCTCCGTGACATTCTGAATTCGCACGGTGTAGGTCACCAGCCGCCCCACGCGGCAATGATCCGGGGGCGCAACCTCGCCCACCACCGTCTTATCGATACTCAGCAGGGGGCCAACCACGATCGCGCTCTCGACCGGCGCTTCGACATTCTCCTCACCCGGCGCAGAGGCCACCACCGAATTGGCGATGTTACTGGGGCCGATGTCGTCCCACGGCTCATGTTCTTTCAATGCCGGTTGCAACGTAATCGGCACCGTGACGGAGAAGACAATCTCCACACTCTCCCCGGCCGCCAACGGATGAAGCGACCACGTCGCCTCACCGCGCCGATCCAGCAACTCAATGCTCTGTGTAAATCCCTCGATGGCATTCGCGGGCGTCGCGACATAGCCGTTGAAATTCGCCAAAATGCCGCGATCCCACCATTTATCTTTAGTGGGATCTGCCTGCGGCGCGTTCGTCGTCCACGTATCGAATAACTCGATGCCGCTCACCGTTGCACCTGACGTGTTAGTCAACGAGACGGTGTAGGTCAGCACCTCACCTGCGAACGCTGACGCCGTTCCCTTCTGCGACAACGCGAAAGAGGCTTGGGGCGCATCCGGCGCCGCCGCACTCTGTGGGGGCGAGATCAACGCCAAGAATAATCCGCCTAACAACCCTGTGCCCCCAATGATCAGCAGGGAGAGCACCGCACGTCTAACCCAAATCGATTGCTTGCTTGCATTCATGCTTTTTCTCCTTTGGATTACAAACCGCTTCTAACCCAACATAAACAACGAAGATGATAAAAATCTTGTCCAAGACGCTCACACGGTGAGTGACGTAGGACGCGAGGTGGTAGGAAGTCTTGCATGCCCAAGTCTATATGATGTGGTAAGATTATGAAATTTTTTTGGAGGTACCGACAATTAATTAGATTATAGACCTACCTGAGACCCTGTCAATTAAATCTCACATCGGACAAATGAGACCGTTGCAGGGGGTCTCTGATGCGATAACCCGCTGGCAATGAGGTGCATTTCTCTCGTTTGAGCTTGGTTTGACAAATTATCTACCCTATGGCATAATATATATCGAAGTGATATTGTCATATTCGTGCCCACCTGTGCGGCCGGCAAAAAGCTAGGCTAGTGTTCTGGAGGTAGATTCAGGAAAGGAATTTTCCGAAGTTAACTCCGGCGTCAATAACACATACACGTAATTATTTAAAGACCGACTTAGTTAATGCCCAGCGCGTGAAGCGGGTGGTGGCAGGAACAAGTCGGTCTTTTGTTATGCCACACGGCACTTGAAGTGATGTATCATCATTCAGTAAAACTCTCAAAATTCATATAGTCAGAGGAGGTAGAATGCTTAGACAGCAAATGGATAACATGGAGAAAAAGTTCAATTTCGCAGCGTTGCTCAAGAATGACAAATATGATGAGTCCCGCCCGCATCGGGGCGAGGTGTTGGAAACCGAAGTGCTGTCCGTCAGCGATAAGGACGTGATCGTGGCCTTGAACGGCAAGCACGACGGCATTATCACACGCCAGGATTTGGACATGGTGGATGAGGATGTCTTAGAATCGCTCCAGGTTGGGAAGCAGATACCGGTGAAGGTGATCAAAGAGTCTCCCAAGCACGGCGGGATCGTCGTCTCTTTGAAGAAGGGGCTAGAGCAGCAGGATTGGCTGCGCGCCGAGCGGCTCTTGGAGAGCGGTGAGGTCGTCGATGGTGAGGTGATAGATGTCAACCGCGGCGGCGTGTTGGTGAACTTCGGGCGTCTCCAGGCTTTCGTCCCGAACTCACACCTGACCTCGATTCCGCGCGGCCTGCATGGGGATCGCCTGCGCGAGGCGAAGGAAGAACTGGTCGGGGATACGCTCTCCCTGGCCGTGATCGAGGTGAAGCAGCGTCGCCGCCGCTTGATCGTCTCGGAGCGGGTGGCGGAGCAGAAGAACCGCAAGCAGTTGCTGCAAGACCTGGCCGAGGGCGACATCCGCTCCGGCGTGGTGCAGAATGTGGTCGAATTCGGCGCCTTCGTCGACCTAGGCGGCATCGATGGCCTGATTCATATCTCGGAGCTGGATTGGGACTACGTGGAAAATCCCCGCGCCGTCGTGGAAGAGGGGGATGAGATTGAGGTTTACGTGCTCGATGTGGATCGCGAGAAAGAGCGCATCGCCCTGAGCCGCAAGCGCTTGATCTAATAAAAGACGCGGCCCCGCTCCGCATCAGCTTACAGGCGCGAGGCGACTAGCAAAGCGCCCCCGCAAACGCAAAAATCCGAGCCTGCTGTGCTTCAGCAAGCTCGGATTTCTTTATCGCACCCTTGCGAAGGGTGGCTAAGACCCTCGACGTAGAAGGTTTATCTCCCGACCCCAACGCACGTCAAATCAAGGCCCTCTGGAACCTTCGCGATATTTAGCTAAAATGCCTCCGCCAAGGTCATGACGCGCGGACATTTGCCGTCGATGTCGGTGAAGCCGTAGTCCTCAGCTAAGGTGGCAGTGTAGAGGATCTCGCCCGATTTGTCCATCACGTCGGGATCGGTCGCCAAGGCGGCGACGGCGCGCCCGACGAAGCGCGGCGATTCGGAGTTACTCAGATCAAAAT
>JAAAOZ010000391.1 GCA_009908585.1 Chloroflexota bacterium | reverse complement strand
ATCTTCACGCCCAACTGGTCGGCGATGACGGAGGAGTTGCCGTGGGCGATGTTGGCGAACGGCCCGGCGTGGACGAAGGCGGGTTGCTCCTCCAGCGTCTGCATCAGCGTGGGCATGATGGTGTCCCGCATCAGGACCGTCATCGCGCCCGCGACGCCCAACTCCTCCGTGGTGACGGGATCGGGGTTGTGGACTTTGTCGTTGGTGCCGATGACGATGCGCCCGATGCGCTCGCGCATGTCCTCCAGGCTGGTGGTCAGCGCCAAGATCGCCATCAGCTCGCTGGCGACGGTGATATCGAATGCGGCCTGGCGCAGCGGGCCATCGGGTTTTGGCCCCAGCCCCACCATAATCTGGCGCAGCGCGCGGTCGTTCATATCGACGACGCGATTCCAGGTGACGGAGTAGGGGTCGATGTGCAACTTGTGCATGCCCTTGCGCTCGAAGAAGCTGTCGCTCCAGCGGCTCTCGTGATAGATCCGCGCATCGATGGCGGCGGCGCAGAGGTTGTGCGCCACGCTGATGGCGTGGATGTCGCCAGTGAGGTGCAGGTTGAAGTCGTCCATCGGCACGATCTGGCTGTAGCCGCCGCCCGCCGCGCCGCCCTTGATGCCGAAGGTCGGCCCCATTGAGGGCTGGCGAATCGCGGCCATCGATTTGTAGCCGAGCCGACCGAGCGCCTGGGCCAGCCCGACGGTCGTCGTCGTCTTGCCCTCGCCCAGCGGCGTCGGCGTGATGGCGGTCACGTCGATGTACTTGGCCTGCGATCGATCCTGGAACTTCTCTCGCACATCCAACTTGACCTTGGCCTTGTAATCGCCGTAGCGGATGAGATCCTCCTCGGTCAAATCCACGGCCTTGGCGATCTCGACGATGGGCTGGACGTCAGCCGCCTGCGCGATGTCGATATCAGACGGAACAGGTTTCACTTTCTCAACAGACATGGAACCTCCTTAAGGATTGTGCTTTGTGAATAGAATGGGTAAAAATAAGCGAATTGGCGAATCAGCGAATGGGCGAGTCAGCGAATATGATGCCGCCTACTTTTGCGATGCGATGGTTTTGACTGTAACCTTGGCGTCTTTGCATCCCTGCGCCCTTGCGTTGAGATTTTCGCGTGTTGCAGTGGATAGTTATCTCAAAACGCCCCGAGCTGACACGGCGTGATCTTGATCTCCATTCGATCCGCCAGGTAGCCGACCTGCATCTTCGGCACCTCAAACTGCGCCGCGATCTCCCACAAGGCCGCGCAGGCGAGGTGGCCGTCCTCATCCACGGCGGCGCGGATGGCAGCTTCGAGGCCATCGGGCGCGGGGCGGGCGGCGAGGTCGGTCATCTCCCAGCCTTTCTTCTCGCCGGGATAGCCGAAGAGGCCGAGTTGGCAGCGCGCCAGGTGGATCTCCAGCGCGTCGGCGTGTTGCCCGACGACCAGCGGCGCAACTTCCAAGTCGCGGGCGATGACGAAGGCCTGCGCACAGGGGAGTTTTCCTTCGATGAGTCGCCCTCGAATCGCTGCCGCGATTTGGTCATCTAGGGTGAAATCTGTGGGGCGTCGCTTATCACTCAAGGCCATCGGATCACCTCCAGAGGGTTTAATTTGCCAACGGCTTGTCCAACGAACGAGAATTTCAGAGCGGGGGGCCTTGTGGTGCTGATGCTTCCATCACAAGGGTTCACATATTAGGGTATACTGATCTTTCAAAAGAGCAAGTCCGGTGTACGTTTCACTGTCTATGGCAGCGCGCTCATCATGCTCTACAAAATCATTAAGACAATGAGGGTTCACTTTTGAAATGCCGTGAAACGGACCATACGGTTGTATGATAAGAGAGACCACGTTTGAGACCTTCGGCTGAAGAAAGACCGCCGAAATGTGTCGTTTATCAGTTGGGTTTGAGCCATTTCGCTATATAATAAGGGAGGCTAACTAATTATGAGTCGATACTGTCACACGCTAAAACATTCAGTAATAAGTTAAATGGAAGGAGCCTCAGAATGGGAGAAAAAGTAGCACAACTCAAAGCACATCTGGCCCAACCCATCGATTTGCAACACGCGGCCGGGCTGCTCAGTTGGGATCAAGAGGTCAATATGCCGGAGAAGGGCGTCAATGCTCGCGCGGAGCAGCTTTCCACGCTGAGTTCTCTGGCGCACAAGATGATCATCTCGGATGAGACTGCTCGTTTGCTCGAAGCCGCCGAGGAGGAGGTCGCGGATCTGGACTATGACAACGATGACGCCAGCCTGGTGCGCGTCACGCGCCGCGAGTTCGATAAGTACGCCAAGATCCCCAACGCCCTGGTGATCCGCGAGGCGCGCGCCCGATCCAAATCCCTGATGACCTGGCGCAAGGCCCGCGAGAACGATGACTTCGAGAGCTTCAAGCCGCACCTGGCGGAGATCGTCGACATCGCCCGCGAGAAGGCCGAGCATCTGGGCTACGAGGATCATCCCTATGATCCCCTGCTGCAAAGCTACGAGCCGGGCATGACCACGGCCCAGGTTGCCGCGCTCTTCAAGGATCTCAAGGAAGGGCTGCTGCCCATCGTCCAGAAGATCGCGGAGCAGCCGGAGGTCGATGACGGTCTCTTCTCTGAGCAGGTCTACCCCAAGGAGCGCCAGTGGGAATTCACGATGCTCCTCCTGCGCGACATCGGCTATGATTTTGATCGCGGTCGCCAGGACAAGGCGACGCACCCCTTCACCATTCACTTCTCGCCGACGGATGTACGCGTGACGACCCGATTGCTCGAGAACCGCCCGCAATCATCGATCTTCAGCAGCGTCCACGAGGGCGGACATGCGCTCTACGAGCAGGGCATCCCCCTCAAATTCATGCGGACGACCTTGGCCGGCGGCGCGACCTTAGCGCTGCATGAGTCACAATCCCGCCTGTGGGAAAATCAGGTTGGGCGCGGCCTGCCCTTCTGGACGCACTACTACCCTATCCTCCGCGCCTTCTTCCCGGAGCAACTGGGCAACGTCGGCTTCGAGGAGGTCTATCGCGCGATCAACAAGGTTGAGCCGTCGTTCATCCGCGTGGAGGCCGACGAGGTCACCTACAACTTCCACATCTTCATCCGCTTCGAGCTGGAAAAGATGCTCGTCACCGGCGATCTGGCCATCGAGGATGTGCCGGACGCCTGGAACGCTCGCTATGAGGAGTACTTGGGCATCACGCCGCCCAACGATGCGTTGGGATGCATGCAGGACATCCACTGGGCGCAGTCGATGATCGGCTACTTCCCCACCTACGCGCTGGGAAATTTGATCTCGGCGCAGCTCTACGACAAGGTTCAAGAAGATATCCCAGATATCGAAGAGGGCTTTGTGCGCGGCGAATTCGCCCCGCTGTTGAACTGGCTGCGCGACAAGGTCCACAAGCACGGGAGCAAATTCACCGCCCCAGAACTGCTTCAGCGCGAGTTGGATCAAGAGATCAGCGCGGATGCACTCTTGGCTTATATGCAGGAGAAATATACGAAAATCTACGATTTGTAGCATCCCACCGCATAAAAAACATCCCAATCCTCCCAAGGCCACCCCGGCTTGGGAGGATTTGCTTATCCATGGGGTACATTTATACTTACGTCACATCGCGGCTTTGATTACACTGGATAAGAAACCAAATCGTGAACCCTTGCGAAGGGTCACAGGCGCTTTAGTAACCAGATTAACCGGCTCGCTGCACATAGTACGAACTGTTTGAGGTCATGTGTGCAACCTTCGCAAGGGTAGGACAATTACCCGAAGACTCAAGGAGATACAATGCACGAATTATCCGTATTAGATGAAGCGCAGCAACTCTACGATCAGTTGGTCGCGTGGCGGCGCGATCTCCACAAGCATCCTGAGATTGGATTGGAGGAGCACCGGACGGCCAAATTCGTCGCCGAGACACTCCGCGATTTGGGCTACACCGTGGAGACCGGCATTGCCCACACCGGCGTGGTGGGCCTGCTGGAGAACGGCGATGGCCCTGTGATCATGAACCGCGTCGATATGGACGCGCTGCCCATCCAGGAGGAGAACGACGCGCCCTACGCCTCCGAGGTTCCCGGCATGATGCACGCCTGCGGCCACGATGCACACGTCGCCATCGGATTGGGCATCGCTACGTTGATGGCGCAGCATCAAGAGGCGTGGCGCGGGACGCTCAAGTTGATCTTCCAGCCCGGCGAGGAGGGCATGAACGGCGCGGAGATCATGGTCAATGAGGGCGTGTTGGAGAACCCCCGCCCGGATAAAGCGCTGGCCATTCACGTCTGGAATATGATGCCCGTCGGCGTCATCGGCGCGGTGCCTGGCTCAGTGATGGCCGCCGCCGAGCGCTGGCAGGCGGAGCTGCGCGGCAAGGGCGGCCACGCCGCCCACCCGGAGGATACCGTCGATCCGCTCGTCGCGGCGGCGCACGTCGTGACCGCGCTCCAGACCGTGGTAAGCCGCAACGTCGGCGCGCAGGAGACCGCCGTCGTCACCGTGGGCATGCTCCGCAGCGGCGACACCTTTAACGTGATCCCCGACACCGCCGAGTTGCGCGGCACCATTCGCACCTACGATCCTGAGGTCCGCGAGACCGTCGTGACGCGCGTGCGCGAGATCGTCGAGGGCACGGGCCAGGCGATGGGCTGCGACGTGACGTTGCAACTCGATGCGCTCACGCCCGCCGTCGATAACGACGCCGAGGTCACCCACCTCGTCCAATCCGTCATCACCGACCTCTGGGGCGATGACGCGCTCGATATCGAGGAGCGCACGATGGGCAGCGAGGACGCGGCCTTCTTCATGGACGAGATCCCCGGCTGCTACATCTTCATCGGCTCCGGACCGGAGGGCGGCGAAGGGCCGCCGCATCATAACCCCCACTTCGATATCGAGGAGCAGGCGCTCGTCAACGGCGTCGCGCTCGTCACCGAGGCGCTCTGCCGCCTGATGCCCACGGACGCGGGCTAGTCGGTTCGGCTTATGGGTACGCAAGGTCCTCTGCGGTGGTTGGATGGCGAAGGCTGGCTCGTCGCGTTGGGCGGCGGGGATTGGCGGCGCGGCCAGACGGACGTCGTCGATGCGCAGGTGCTCAGCATCGCCAACTTGGATCGCCCGATGGTCGTGCTCCTCTCCGACGGTACCCGCCAGGAGGCGGAGGGCGTGCTGGAGCACTACACCCTGTTAGGCGGCCCAAGCGGCGAGGCGTTTACGATGCGCAATATGAGCCGCAGCCAGTTGCAAGCGCCCGCGCTCTTAGATCTGTTGGCCGAGGCGGGGATTCTCTACCTCGGCGGCGACAATCCCCTGCCCCTGGTGCGCAATCTCTACCAGACCGAGGCCTTCCAGCAGATCGTGGCCGGCTACACCACGCTCCAGGGCTTGGTCATCGTCGGCGCCGGGGCCGGCGCATCCGCGTTAGGCGTGTGGGTCGCGCCGCAAGTTCGCGGCCTCGGCTTCTTACCGAACGCGCTCATCGTCCCGCACTTCACCCGCACCGAGGATTCCCACCTCCGCGAGACTCTACCGCAATTTGGCCCCAACCTCTTGGGCTTGGGCATCCCCGACGGCGCCGCGCTGGCCCTCGGCCCGCGCAGCCAAGTCGATACCTGGGGCGCCGGCTCCGTCACCGCCGTCGTCAACTTGCAGACAGAAGAGGATTAGTTTAACCTTGCGAAGGTTCCAGATGCCCGTTCCCATCAGCACACCTTGCGCTCAGAACACGTAACTTTTACAACAAGCTATCTCGCAGCCTTCGCAAGGTTTGCGTAATACGAACTACGAAATACGCAATACGCAATACGCAATACAAAAATGGAGGTCGTATGACACAAATTGACGATACCGTTGTAGTCCGAGTGGGCGGCGAGGGTGGTGAAGGCACCATCACGCTGGGCGATACCTTCGCTCGCATCGCTGCGCGCGCAGGACTTGAGGTGTACAGCTTCCGCACCTACCCGGCGGAGATCAAGGGCGGCCAAGTGCTCTACCAGACGCGCTTGGGCCGCGAGCGGGTGATGTCGGAGGGCGATGAGGCCAATGTCCTCGTCGCGATGAATGAGATGGCCTGGAATGAGTGCCGCTACGATCTCTGCTCGCGCAGCGCGCTCATCTATGAGGCCTCGCTGGAGGTGCAATCGCACTACGGGGAGGATTATCCCATCCCCGCCGAGGAAATCGCCGATTCGCTGGATTGGTTGCGCGGTAAGAACTTCGTCCTCTTGGGCGCGCTGATCTGGTTCTTCCGCCTGCCGCTGGAGACGGCCAAAGCGATGGTGCGCCAGCGCATGCAGCGTCACCCCGAATCGATTGAAAAGAACTTGGCGGCCTTTCAAGCTGGTTACGATTACGCTCAAGAACACTACCCGGAGCCATTCCCCTACGCGCTCTCGATCCCAGAGAAGACCGAGGAGCGGTTGATCCTCTCCGGCGCCGACGCGATGGCGCTGGGCGCACTGGCCGCCGGATGCAAATTCTACGCCGGCTATCCCATCACGCCGGCCACGCCGGTGATGGAGTCGCTGGCCAAGTACCTGCCCGTCTTCGAGGGCACCCTGGTCCAGGCCGAGGATGAAATCGCCGCGATCAACATGATCATCGGCGCCTCGATGGCCGGCCAGCGGGCGATGACGGCCACCTCCGGCCCCGGCCTCTCTCTGATGACCGAGGCGATGGGGCTGGCGAGCATGACGGAGATGCCCATCGTGCTGGTCAACGTCCAGCGCGCGGGGCCGTCCACGGGCCTGCCGACGAAGACCTCGCAAGGCGATCTCTTCCTCTCGCTCTACGGCGGCCACGGCGACGCACCGCGCTTCGTGCTGGCGCCCGATTCCGTCAAGGACTGCTACTACCAGATGATCAACGCCTTCAGCCTGGCCGAGCACTTCCAGATGCCCGTCATCGTGCTGTGCGATCAGGCGATGGCCTCGCGGGTCGAGACGGTGCCGCC
>JAAAOZ010000429.1 GCA_009908585.1 Chloroflexota bacterium | reverse complement strand
GCGGGGACTCAGCGTCTTCACCTGGAGATACTCGACGCCCTTGCCGCGCAGCGCCTCCTCCGCGCGGGCGACCAACGCGCGCCCGACGCCCCGTCGGTGCATCGAGGGCAGAACGCCCATCACGTGGATCTCGGCGGCGTAGGCAGTGTGGTAGTTGAGCGTGAGGAAGCCCACCACGTCGCCCGCCTCGTGCACGACGGCCAACAGCGTGGGCATCTCCTCGACGTCTCGAATGTACTGCGCCGTCGCTTCCTCGATGCCGAACCACGCCGGTAAGGCGCGCAGAATCGGCGCGCAGACGGCGGCTTGTCCTTGCTCTATCGATGGGCCTTGGACTACGATATCGTCCATAATTAACGCTCCTCCCCTAAAAGCTCCAATTGTACGTATAAGGGCAGATGATCCGACCCCATCTCCGGCCCGCGCTGCGCTCGCACGGCAAGAAAATGCTCACTCTGCCAGACGTAATCCACGCGCAACAGGGGCGGCAGATACGAAGGCAACTCCTCCACAACCGCGACCGGCCAGGTTCCACCTACGCCTCCCGAACCCACCCGATAAGCGTCTGTCATCTTCGCGGCGATATCCGTGTAGATCGCAGTGTGTTCGCTCATATTGAAGTCGCCCGCTACGAGATAGGGATGAGGCTCGGTCTGTAAGCGCCTCAACAATCGCTGTATTTCTGTATTTCGAGCGATAGGATTATAGCGCGACGCGATCTCCATCACAAAGTTATCCGGCAGATGTGAAAAACGCGGCGCTCCGATGGGCATAGCCAAGTGAACGTTGTACACCGCGATCACGCGCCCCTCATAATCAATAGTGATCCGCTGTTGAGCCGGCACGCCAGCCCCAGGCAAATCTTCCACAGAGAGAATTGGATGACGCGACAAGCACAGATTTCCATATCGACGCTCGGACGTAGATTGGCTCATCTGGTAAGGATAGAGATCGGCGAGTTCGGGCACCTGATTGTCTGCGTAGACGTCGGGTATCTCTTGCAACACTACCACATCAGCCTGAACGGCACGCAGCCAAGCTTCGACCTCGTCCAGTCGAGTGTTGTCTCCCCAGACGTTAAAACTCACTACCTGCAGACTTTCTTGGTTGCGAGTCGCCTGAGGAGGCGGTTTAGGTAAGAAACGTGGTCCCCACCACGTAACTAAAATCAGACTGTGCAGAATCGCCAATATCTGCCATCGCCTTGCTCTCAATAGCAGGGACAAGATCAACACCAACGGCAAGGGGACAAAGACCAACGGGGCAAATTCATTGACCAACGCCAGCCACCAAACGCCATCCTGCAAGGTGATACGGAGGATCCAATAAGCGATCAAAGCTAACAGGTAGATAGCGGCGCCACTCGTTACGCTCCGACGCGACCATAACCGAAGGGACGATGAAGCCGCACTTATGCTTTCTCCTTGCATATCCAGACCAAATCTACGGAGTTGGAGGGCCGATATAGCCTTCGACCCCAAATTTCAGGTGCAATTCAATCGCCAATTGCGGCAAGCAGGATTCAAGATGCACACCAGGACATACAGTCACGCCGGGCTGAAAATCCCGATGACCAGCGATGTGCGTCAATTTATACGCATCACGCAGGTAACCGCTCAAACGCTTCAGGCTGGTCAATTGGGCCTCAAGAGGTTCTGTCTCCTCAAAGTTCCCCATCAATGAAATCCCAATGGTGCCCGTATTATGCCCGCCTGTATGTGCTCCCCGCGCACTAAGGTCACGCCCAGCATATATCTTCCCATCTGGGTCAATCACAAAATGATACCCTATATCCGCGTATCCCTTATCGTGCATGTGCTTCTTCTGTATCTCAAAGGGGCCATCGCTTAAAGGCAACGCTGTATGATGCACGACGATAGTGGTCAAGACTTGTTCCAACGGCTTGGCGTAGACGTACCAGCCCCCTGGATTTGTCGTCGCATCATACGGCCCCTCGATAGATTCCGCTATCTGTGGAGGGACAGCATGCCATTCCTCCCTTGAGATAATCGGAGGTGGCTCCGGTGCTGATTTGTGTTGACACCCCGTCAGCAGCACAAAGCCATAAAATAATGTGCCAGATCCGGCGAGTTTGAGAAAAGCACGACGTGTCAATCTCATTTCTACACCATTCACCCGCGTCAGCCCCCAACCAACGCCGCGATCTTTGCCTCGGCCTCGCGCGTGATCGGATCGCCGTGGCCGGGGCAGAGCAGGTCGATCTCCAGATCCAAGAGACGCCGCGCGGATCGCTGCACCTCGGCGGGATCGACGCTGAAGAGGCGGGGCGGATATTGCAAGCCCCCGCGCCCGGTGAATGGATGGCCATTGAAGAGCAGATCGCCGCAGAAGAGGATGTGCCGCGCCTCCTGATAGAGGCACATACTCCCCGGTGTGTGTCCCGGCGTGTGGATCACGCGCAGGCCGCCGAGGAGATCCAGCACCTCGCCGTCCTCCAGGCCCTTCGCAACCTCGATCTGGGGCGCGCCACCGAGGAACAACGCCCCCAGCCACGCCGTCACGCGCTGCATCCAAGATTCAGCCGGCATCCGCTCCGTGCCTTCTAAGTAGGGTACTTCGGCTTGATGCGCGATCACCTGCGCATCGAAGCGCCGCACCAATTTCGGCAAGCCCCCGATGTGATCCGGGTGCGCGTGCGTCACGATAATCGATTGCAACGCCGATGGATCGTAGCCCGCTTCGACGATCTGAGCGACAATCCAATCGACATCGCCAGCCATGCCGGTATCCCCTAAAGCCAACCCGTCATCGGAGGCCAAGAGATAGACATTGGCCGCTCGCAACCCCTCGATCAGATACACATCCTGGGTAATTTCTTTCATTTTGCACCCCCTTTACTAGCGAAACTTAGGTAGTTCCAAAATTTAAAACCTTCCAAACCAGATACTTTCTCCTCGGAAAATCGCTTGTATTTGGGAGGTTTATTTTCTTGGAACGGCCTTATAGCCTATCCTGGTCAATTATGGATAATCGTTTAGTCTTGTGAGGTGCAACGCACTTTTGGGCTGATTGCCAAGCCTATACTGCATGAGACTGCGCTTTCTTTCACTTCAAGTGCGTTGCACCTTGGCCTGCTTATAAAACCAAACAGATACCATTATGGTAATCCACTTCCTTAGCAGGGCAAGCCCGCGAGGTTCTTCAAGAATTTGCCGGGTGCAATTACCAAGCGCTATTAGCGCCCCCCACCCACAACCCAGTAACGACGCGAAAAAGGTCTATGACCCCCACAAACACGCGATTTCTGGTTGTTTTTAGGGCTACTGAGGGGGTTGTTGCCCGGCAAAATCCGAAAGACCCGCCCGCGAGTCGTTGACATCCCCCCGCGATCTCCCTATAATGACGCCATCCTTGGACATTCGCACATTGGAGGTATGGATGCCATCACCAGAGACAAATGATATGGAACGGCGCGATGCCACGCTCTCGATGGAAAAGGCCAACGTCCTCAGCCTGGTGCTGATGGCGGTCGTGATCTTCGTGGCGGGATTACCGTACGTGGGGATCTGGGGCCTCGAGGCTTTGGTGACAGCCCTTGATCAGACGACCGGCTTGCTGCTCTTTCTGCCGCTGTTGATCGTCGGGATCATAATCCACGAGGGGATTCACGCGCTGAGTTGGAAGGTCCTGGGTGGGGTTTCGTGGGAGCACATCAAGTTCGGCGTCAAGAAGATGACGCCCTACACGCATTGCACGACGACGCTGCCGTTGATGGCCTATCGCTGGGGGACGGCGCTGCCGGGCCTGATCTTGGGCGTCCTTCCGCTCATCGCGGGGTTGCTCTGGGGATCAGGACAGCTTTTTATCTGGGGCATCGTCTTCACCTCGGCGGCCAGCGGCGACGCGATGGTGCTCTGGCTCCTGCGCGACGCGCCCTCGGGCGCGCTGGTACGCGATCACCCCAGCGAGGTGGGCTGTCAGCTCCTCATTCCCGCCGATAGCGCGTGAGAATCGCGCGCAGTTCGTCAACGTACTGCGGGCCGACCACCTGGATCATCGCGAGCCAGCCGGGCAGCCGCCACAAATCGCACCGCTGGGAGAAGCCGTCCATATCCAAGGGCGCGATCTCGCGGTAGCCTTCGAATAGCTCGTCCGGCACAGGCGCAAAGAAATCAACATAGGCCAGATCGAACTCCGGGTGGCCGTAGTGCGCGCAGGGATCGATCATCACAGCGCCGGCGGCGGTGCTGATGAAGTTGTTCTGTTGCGCATCCCCGTGCAACAGCGCCGGCTCGACCGTTGGGCCACAGAGCGTGGGGAGTCTGGCCGCCAGCTTCTCGACCTCGGCGGCCAACGCCAAGGGCAAATGTCCCGCATCGACGGCGCCTTTCAAGCGCGGCGCCACGCGACGCTGCCAGAAGAAGTCGGGCCACGTCGCCAGCGGGCGATTATCGCGGTAGAGATCGCCCCAGTAGCAAGGCGCATCCAGCCCAAAGCGCTCCGACTTGGCGCCGTTCACCCGCGCCAGCGCCCGCCCGATCTGCCGCCACTGGCGGCGTCCCCGCTCGATGGCTTCAACGGCCTCCATCACCATCACGACGCCGCCATCGATGGGGAGGTTCCCGATGACGTGGGGCGTGAGCGCGCCGCCACGCGCTGCGAGAAGGTGCAGCCCGGCGATCTCCCGCTCGAATTGCTCCGCCGCGATAGGCCCCTCCCCCAGTTTCACAAAGACCGCGTAGGCGCCATCGGAGAGAATCGCGGCCGGATGCGAGGCTTCGTCGTCCTTGTCCTCCACCGCCGTCACCCGCCAGGCCCGGCCCAGGTGCTCAGAGACGCATCGCTCGATGGGGATGCGCAGCGCATCGCGCAGCAAGCGGTTGGCGGATTCATCTCGTGGTGGAGTCATCGCTATACCCTCGCCTTATCATTCTGCACGAAGTTAAGTTTCTCAACCCCAATGACTTGTCCGGCTTTATTTTTCATCAAAATGACTCCTTTACCTGTCTCTTCGCACACATATTCGGATTGAGGGTCATCGAACCAGACGGTCAACGTGTTGCCCTGACGATCATAGAAAACTCTTACCTGGATCATAGTCATCCTCACGGCTCCCGGACGCAGCGATAGCTGTGACGGGGATTGCCGCCCAGTTTGTAGGTCGCGTTGACGGCGCCGTTGTACGCGACGAAGTACCCCAGTGATTCGCTGTAGGCGTCCGCCGTCCAATAGTAGACGACGGGATGATCTGTGGCCCACAGCGGCGATTCCTTCTTCGGTTGCACCTCGCACGCCACATGCTCCCCGAATTCGCCTTGCCAGACGCAGCCCGCCGACTCGCCGCGCCGCACCAGCGAGCGGACAAGCTCATCCGTGGTGGGCATCCGCCAGATGTCCTGCGGCTCATCCAAAAGCGTGGCGCCATCGGCGCTGAGGTAGCGGCAGAGGTTGGTTTCGGCCATCTGCGCCTCGGTGGCGAAGACGGCGTTCTCCAATCCCTGGCGGCCCTCGCCCTGACGACCATAGCCGGGCTTGTCGCCCATCCCCACGGGCGGCATGCCGTAGAGCGCGACGCTCTGCCAAGAAGGATAGCCGCCCCACGGCTGTCGCCAGTTCCAGCCCGGCCCCTCCGGCGCCCAGATCAGCGCGACGCCGTGGCCCTCGATCAAGCGGGCGCTCCGGTCGCCGTCGTCCACGCGGGTCAAGACGATGGGCAGCATATAGGCAGAGACACCTACAAAGATGAGCACGGGCAATCCGATGAGCAGCCGATAGCGCCATTTGCGATGCCACGACGAGGCCGCTTCCTCAGAGGCCGACGCCCTCCGTCGCTTGATGATGCCATCGATGACGAAAGCGCCGCCCACCAGCGCGATGCCCAATCCGATGATCGCGACGCCCGCGCCGAAGAAGAAAATCGCGAACGTCCCGACGGAGATGATCAAGATGCCGCCCACGAGAGGCCAGCGGAACGCCACCAGCGAGGGGATCACCATCACCACCATCGGGGCCAAATAGGGCAGGCGATTGTACCACGGCCCCCACCATCCCTCGTGATACATCTCGGCCGCGCCCCAGAAAGACCACAGGGCCGTGAAGAAGATCATCAGCGCGGAGGCAAACCAGCCGGGGACGTGAGGCAGTTTCTCCTTGACCTTCATTTTCAGCTTCTTTAGCTTCATCGCGTCCTCCTCTATGGATCTCGGATAGTGTCTTAAAGTATTCGCCGCTTGGCCCGCCTGCGAATGAATTCGAGGCTGATACACAAAACCCGTTAAAAACGGGTTGCAAAACTGCTAAAAAAAGCACCCCCAGTGCATTTTAACGCACTTTGGATATCAGCCGAGGGTTTCAACCATCGGCGCGGCGCAGTGGCGAATACTCTGTGATAGTAACGATCTCGCGTCTGATGTTGCAACAACGGCCGGCGGAGTAAGTAGCTCGCATACAGACGACTCTCGCGCAGGAGAAAGCCCAACTTGGTGCGCCACGTCCTATAGCGCGTGGTGGGCGTCGGTGAGGGGTAAACGGTCAATCCCAGATCCTCTGCTATTCGCATCGCCCGCCGCATGTGCAGTGGATCGCTCACCAGCAGCGCATCCGCCACCCCCTCGCGCGCCATGATCGCTCGCGCGCCCCGTAAGTTGCCAGAGGTGATGTGACTGGCGGCCTCGCAGTAGATGTCCGCCTCGGCGACGCCGTGCTCCAGCGCATAGCGCCGCGCCACCTCCGACTCCGCGAGCTGATCCCCCTCCCCCTTCCCGCCGGTGAAGATGAGCACGCGCACCCGCTCCTGCTGATAGAGGTCGATGGCGTGGTTGAGGCGCTCCGCAAAGACGGGCGACGGTTCCCCCTCCCAGACGGCGGCGCCCAAGACGATGGCGGCATCGGCGTCGGCGTCCGAGGTCACATTCGCGTAAGCGTAGACCTGCTGGCCCGCGTAGGCCATCAGCAGGAGCATCGCGCCGATCAGCGCCCCGACGATCCAACGCCCCACCTTTTTCAT
>JAAAOZ010000481.1 GCA_009908585.1 Chloroflexota bacterium | reverse complement strand
AAGACAGCCGTGATTGCAAGAAGGTAACATATTTTTGATCTTCGATTTAGTTCAGTCGCTAATGCCTGCTCTTCGCCCAACTTTTCTTGAGTAACGCTATCACCAATCATCTTCCGAGTAGAACTCCTTTGCAATGTCCCAGGTGCCCCCTCGAACTCGCTCAATCTCTGAATCGGTCAATCTGTCCTTCCAATTCCAGATCGCTGCTCTACTATTACGTTTCACAAAATGTGCCCGTTTCACAGGGAGTTCGCGAGGATTGGAAGATTTACTATATGCTTCTATCGCCGATTCAATTTTGGGAGAAAAATCCAATCTTAGTCGAGCAAATATATCTTGAAAGCAACCAATCGCATCACGCGAGATATCTTCGTGACGGATAAAAAGCCAATCCTTATGCACGTCACGATGCTTGCTCACTGCATAGTAGATAACGTTCCACAATAAAATCGCTCGATCAATGAGATCTTTCTGTTCATCTTGAATCTGTATGAGTTGTGACTCAAAAGGGCGCAGGTAATCTCGCATCAAAAGAGATTGCCTTAGTAAATGATGAAGAGGTAATCCCCATTGTAACCGTTTGAGGCTACTCACCACAGCCGCTGGATGTCTGATAAGAATCACAACGTCCATATTAAAAGTCTCCGCAAACCATCCCGCGGAGAAAAGAGCAAAAGGGTCTTTGATAAGAGGGCGCAGATCTTGGGACCGATACTGGCGAAAGGTTTTGTATTCGCGCATCACTCTTTTTATATCGCCAAAAGTTTTAATCCCTTTAAGCCCTCCTAACAAGCTGTAGCGAAAATGAAGTGTGTCTTTGAGAGATTTATAATAAGCGGATTCGTTCTCCTCGGTAATATAGAGAAACCAATGAGGAACCCGCACGTTGCATATACCTGACCATTCGGGCTTTTCCCAGGGGTTCAGCGGCTCGTGGATGTACCCCACAGAAGGAGATTTGGATATCATCCTGCCAGCCCACGTTGTGCCGGAGCGAATCGACCCCGTGACAAGGATTGGTCGCTTAATCACCATGAATTCCTCTGCTAATTATTCGCTCTGAATGAAAAGATAGAGCGGAAACGTGATTGCAATCTATTGCCAGCGCTCGGTGACCTCTTCACAGAAATCACAAAAGCGACCTACGTAAGCCTCAAAACTCCATCGTTTTCGCGCATCCTTAGCCGCATTCTTGCTCAAGCTCCTCCGCAACGCATCATCCTCGACCAGCCGATAGATAGCATCCGCCATCGCATGAGGATCATTAGGTGGTATAAGCAAAGCAGTCCTCTCATGGATAAATCCCTCCGGCGTCCCGCCCGCTCGTGTAGCCACAATTGGCATACCACAACCTGCTGCTTGAAGGGGCACAGTTGCGAAAGGCTCATCCCAGATGGACGAGAAGACAAAAATATCAGATTTATGCATTGCCTCAGCCAATTCCTGCCAGGATACGAACCCTCGAAGGGAAACCTGCTGCTCAACACCGGCGGATTTAATTACTTTACGGAGGTATAGCATAAATCTTTCCGTGCCTTGACCAAAAATATGTAAGTGAAAATCAGGTATATTTTCCTTTTGACCTAAAAGTTCCAGGGCCTCGATGATGACCTGAGGTCCTTTACCTTTCCATAACGCACCAGCGTAAATCAATTGGACGGGATTATGAAGGGGATGGGAAGGACCGGGCTGAAAGACGGTGCTATCATATCCCAGATACACGGATTGCATCTTCTCTGGATTGAAACCTGCCCGGCTATGATAATCTTTAATGAAATCGGAAACGGTAGCGATACCATCCAGGCGTACGGCACGAGCAATAAGCCTTTGAGCAGATTCGCGTACAGCTCTCACAAACAACTTGAGAGGCAATGTGTTTGGCTTCAAGAACAATTCCCAATCGACCAAATAATAGACCAGCCACTTGTCCATTGCCTGCGCTATCACGGGACAAGGCATATCACGAACAGCAAGAAGCGGAGCCGCGGAAGCCATAAACTGATTATCAACCACGATTAGGTCAGGTTGTAATTGCCTAACCGTCCGCCGAACGTTACGATAAGTTTTAGGATCAAAAATATGATGACGAAGAAGTTCGATAAGAGAGAGTTCCCGACCTCCAAACACAGCCTCTTTGTTATCAAGGTTATAGTTGAATACCTGTTGAATGTGAGGAAGATCATCGAATTTCTCACCGCGCGCCGTCAAGACGTGAATATCATGCCCTTTTGCACGCAAAATCTCCACCAGATCGTGGGTAATCATCTCATTTCCGCCCACGATGTAGGGGGGATATACATTAATCATAAATGCGATTCGCACGCCCTATCTCCTTATCCTTATCAGCTTCTTGAACTACCGCTTCAGCCAAGTCGGCAAACGGCTTTGTTAACTCTCGCCAGCCATAGTGCTGAGCAAGCGTTTGCCCTCCTTCAATGATGCGTTCACGCAGATCTGGATTCAAAAGCAACGCCTCAACTTTTTTCACAAACTCCTGAGGATCATCGGCTATCAAGATATTATCATCAGGGGAAATATCCAAGCCCTCAGCACCAACCGTTGTTGAAACAACCGGGATCCGCATCGCCATAGCCTCAACAATTTTGAGACGTGTCCCACCTCCGAGACGCAAGGGGACGATAAAGACATCTGCTTGTTCATAATAAGGCCGGACATCTGGCACGGATCCCGTCACTGTCACACCATCCCTGTGATCCAGACGTTGAATTTCGGGTGGCGGCTTATGGCCCACAATCTGAACTCGCACATTGGGAAAAACCTGGTGGATTGTGTTATACATTTTTTCAAAGAAAAACTCAACAGCGTCGATGTTAGGATAATAATACATTGATCCCACATAAAGCAGGACAGGTTTCTCAGATCGTGAAGTGGCTCCCGGCACAAAAGTGCTTAGATCTACCCCATTAGGTATCACCAGGGCAGGTATATCAGGTGCATCCCCGCTGATAAGCTCGGCATCCTGTTCCGAGCAAGCCACATAAGCTTGGTACAGGGGCATTTTCGCTTTTCCGTACCAGCGCATCTTAACAGCATCAATAAAATCTAGCGCTTTTTCTAAGCCCCATGGCCGTGCTCTGGCCACTTCTCTGTAATGGACATAGTCCACCTTATGCCGAATAACGATCTTAGGCAGATGGGGAGCAATCTCAGCATAAGGCGTCATACACATCTCATCAATGACGAGCAGGTCATACTCACCGTCGCGGAGGCAGCGTTTCGCTTGCGCTAGCGAATGCGGGGTATGGAAATGATCCACGGGGTAAGGAAGGGGAGCCAACACACTACGAGTGCGATTGCGGTTACGCCATTTTTTTTCTAAACGGAAAAGTGAAACCTTGTGGCAATGTCGCTCAAGAGAATCAATACTTTCTTCAGAAGGCCTTTTCCCATAGTAAATGGTATAAAGATCCACCTCAAAGCGTTTCGCCAGTGCGCGCAGCAGATGATAGCTACGGATCTTGCCGCCTGTATCCGGTGGATAAGGTAAGTAGGGAGTGAAGACAGCAATTTTCATTCCTATTCCTCTAGTTCGATAGGAGATTTAACTCCTTTAGCAAAAATTTCGCGTGGGATAGTAAGTATCCTCTTTTGACTCTCATATACAGCTTGGTCAATCCGCTGACCAGCTGAAAATGCGGCCCGTAGCGTATCAAATCTCCAACCTAAGATTTTATTCAACTCATGAAGGGATTTATTCAAGTCGTGAAGGGATTTATTCAAGGAAATAAATTCCTCGAACAGAACGGTTTCAACTAGGAATCGTGCTATACGGCGACGCAACTTGAAGACCCAGCGCTGCAAGAACGAACGATGTTGCTTGATTGGAGGCGGAGTTTCGTCTGGCCACGCCAAGTCCCATTGCAGCAAACCCCTATGGGAAGACACTTCCTCCATTAATTCCGGCACGGCCTTGAAAGTCGGATATGGCTCCCAAACCGTAATAGGATTCTCACCCGACTCAAGCGCCTCGAAGCCGGCCCAGTCCAAAAGGAACTCCAGCAACGAACGGTTGTAGAGTCGAACGTGAGTTGCATCCCGCCAAAATTCGTGAAGATGGACTATCAAGCTAGCTGGATTGGGGGTGGCGACCAAGAAAACGCCCCCTGGAGCCAGCGCATCGCAGGCCAGATGAACAAATCTCGTCGCTTTCTCTGCGGAGAAATGCTCTATCAGATTACTATTGAAGATACCATCGAATTCTCCCTCATGCTTAGGAAGATAGTCAAAAATATCAGCCTGAACGGCATTCAACCCTTTCTGAAGACAAGTATCGACCATTCTTGTATCAACATCAATGCCGATTCCTTCTACGCCTGCTTCCTGCAGAAGCTCCAGAAAGTCCCCCTGCCCACATCCTATATCAAGCACACGCTGACAGTGAGCGAAGTAAGGAACATAGTAGCTAAGGACCTCTCGATTCCATTCAGGATCAACCTCGCCGGATTGATGCATATATTGGTAAAAATTCCCTTCCAGTTGTTGATCTTTTTCCATTGAACTACCCTCCAAGACGATTTCCGTGTTCCCAGCGAGCTGGTAAGGCGACAACGCCATGTCTGCCACTCGAGAGAACGTTGAATTGAAAAGCTTTGTCCCGCAGATCCGCTTCCGTTGACCAATACGGAGGGTCCGGCTCATAATACGCACCGACGGAGAGGAAGTAATTGCCTCGATGTAGATTCAAATGCTCAATCGTAACGACCACTTCACCGCGCCCTTCGATAGGCCCCAGATCCACGGGATCAATGTTGTGGGTATTCGTACTGGAGACGTACAGACCATCGGAGCGGTGAACCAGGATACTGAAGACTGGCTTTTCCAGCCGCCGCTTACTCTCATAGGAAATGTGCACCTGTACTTCTTCTCCCGAATGATAAGTCCAACGCGCTTCGCCGCTTGCATCAACCATCTGGACATCACAAATGCGAAAATCAGCGCCGGTATCAAAGCCATCGCCGTCTTTCCTCTGGGAGGTTGAATCGGCCATCATTTGCTCATCAACCCCGCCTCGATAGGCGGCAATGACCGGGTCGGTACGTCCTTGTTGTCGAATCTCCCCATCTTCCAGCCAAATAGTTCTTGAACACAAACCTTCAACTAGAGATAGGCTATGTGAAACCAACAGTACAGTGCACCCTTTTCGCTGAAAATCTGCTATTTTTGTCATGCACTTGTGCTGGAATGCTTCATCGCCTACTGCTAGCCCCTCATCTATTAGCAAAATCTCCGGGGCAATATTTGTCGCAATGGAAAAACCAAGACGCATACGCATACCTGATGAATAGTGCTTGACAGGCATATCAATGAAACGCTCAACTTCAGCGAAGGCGACAATCTCGTCTAATTTGCGATCAATCTCGCGACGCCCCATGCCTAAAATCGATCCGTTCATGTAGATATTCTCCCGCCCGGTGAGATCAGGATGGAAGCCCGCGCCCAACTCCAGCAGCGCGCCGATACGCCCGTAGGTCCGAATCTCGCCCGATGTCGGCTCCAAGATGCCGGCTATGAGCTTCAATAAGGTGCTCTTGCCCGCCCCGTTCGCCCCAATAAATCCGACGGTCTCACCAGCCTCCAACTCAAAGCTGATGTCCTTCAGCACCCAAAATTGTTCATCTTTGAGCTTTATCTTTTTGGGATGAAATAGATCGACTGCTAATTCCCGAAAGGATGTGGCGCGATCCTCTTTGAGGACAAAGTACTTCGAAACGTGATCAAATGAAACCGCAATATCTGTCATGTACCTCTACCTACGCTATCCAACCAAACAATTACCATCCCAAAGGTCAAGTTCGCTTCATCCACCAGACGGCCAGGATGGCCGCGCCCACCAGCACCAACCCAATCCCACCCCAGAGCAGCAGCGGCACACCGGTCACCACGCCGTCATCCGGCGGCATCAAGGTCGATTCCGTCGTCGCGGTCGCCTGATCCACACTCGCTGCCCCCGACTCCGTTGCAGCAGCCTCACCTTCTGGCGTGGCCGTCGCGACGACCTCCTCATCGCTTGGCAGCGGCGTCTCGGTAGGCGACGCCTCCTCCGGCGTCGAGGTCGAAGTCTCCGTCGGCAACGGTGTCGGCGTGGGGGATGGCGTCGGCGTCGCGGTCACCGGGATCGGCGTGCTGGTTGCCGTCACCGGCAGCGGCGTATTTGTCACCGGTGGATCCGTCGGCTCTTCCGTGGGCGGCGGATCCGTTGGTTCTTCCGTAGGCGGTGGATCTGTCGGCTCCTCCGTGGGGGGGCTGCCTGTCGGCGTGCGCGTGGGAACGGTGAAATTATGTCCACGCTGATGCGGCATCGCCCACGCGACGGGCAAAACCGAGAGCATCAACAACAGCGCGCCCAAAATGCCCCACAATATCTTATATTTCATTCTGCCTCCTCAGATCCCTCTAATCCTCAACCTCATAACGCAAGCCTATCTCCCGATCCATATTCAAATCCAAACGATACACCACCTTGCCCGCGTCGGTCGTCGCCGGCTCAGATTGCTTATGCCATAATACCGCATTTCGAGGTACACGCAAGATTACACGAGACGCCACATTCTGCATACCAGGCTGTTTTTGCCACCGCAAGCGATAGACCGTCCCCGCCTCGGTCTGCTGGAGAACGCTGGCGGGCAGTTCGTAGCTGAAGCGCAGCACCGTTTGATGCGCCGGGCGCATCAAGAACGCCTGCGCGAAGGCCGTCACCTCCGGCGCCGAGGTCGGCGCCACGCGCGCCTCGCCCGACCACGGCTCGCCGCTGCCCGTCATCTCCGCCGGGATAGGATGCTCGCTGGCCGAAAGCAAGGTCGCGCCCTCCGGCACGAACAATCGCACGTAGCCCCAGTAGCAGCGATCCATCATCTGCTGATACTCGTCGTTATAGCGCGGCGCCATCCGGCACGTCACATCGGCCTGACTGGTGTGGGTGAAGGTCAACGTCGCGGTGGCGCGCGGCGGCG
>JAAAOZ010000380.1 GCA_009908585.1 Chloroflexota bacterium | reverse complement strand
TGCTTCCAGTGTGCCACCGGCTCGGGAAATCGCGGATTTGTTGGGACGGGCCGGAGGGCCCGGCAGTCCCGATGAACTCGGGCTTGCCGCCGAGGATGTGAAGCAGGCGCTGGCGTCCTCGCGCTATCTGCGCAACCGCTTCACCGTCAACACAGTGGGCCGTATAGTCGGCGCTTGGTGAAGGAGAGACGATATGGGACAAAACATTCTATCTATCGATCAAGGAACGACGAATACCAAAGCCCTCCTCGTCGCTCCTTCGGGAGCGACCCTGGCGCGCGGCTCGCAGCCGACGGGTATCAGCTACCCGCAGCCCGGTTGGGTGGAGCAGGACGCGCTGGAGGTGTGGCGCTGCACGCGTGACGCCATCGCCGAGTGCTTGCGCGGAATCGGAGAACCTGAGTTAGCGGCCATTGCCGTGACTAACCAGCGTGAGACGGCTCTGGCCTGGGAGCGGGAGACGGGCCAACCGGTCGGTCCGTGTGTCGTGTGGCAGTGCCGGCGAAGCGCTTCCTTCTGCAATCAGCTCAAGGCACGGGGTGTCGAGGCGTTCCTGCAGGAACGCACAGGTCTCCAGATCGATCCCATGTTCTCGGCCAGCAAGTTTCGGTGGATCCTTGAGCACGTGGAGGATGGCTTTCAGCGTGCCGAGCAAGGGGAGCTATGCGTTGGCACTATCGATGCCTGGGTGTTGTGGAACTTGACCGGCGGAGCAATCCATGCCACGGACATGACCAACGCGTCGCGGACCCAATTGCTCAACCTGCGCACACTGGCTTGGGACGAGGAGATGCTGGAAATCTTTGGCATTCCGGCGGCTGCACTGCCAGAGATCAAGCCATCCAGCCACATCTATGGTGAGACGATCCCGATCGACCCCCTGCCAGGCGGCATCCCCATTGCCAGCATGATCGGAGATTCCCACGCCTCACTCTACGGATTGGGGGGCTTCAAGCCGGGCCGCATAAAGACGTCCTACGGAACCGGCTCTTCCCTGATGATGCCCACAAGCACGCCCGTCATATCGGAGAACGGGCTTTCGACGACGATCGCGTGGGGGCGTGACCGGCCGACCTACGCGCTGGAGGGCAACATCTACGCCACGGGCGCTGCGGTCGAGTGGCTAGGACAACTCCTCAGCCTGGATGACGCTGGCTCGGGCGTTGAGCGGTTGGCACGGAGTGTCGAGGACACAGGCGGCGTCTACTTTGTCCCCGCACTGGTCGGACTGGGGGCGCCTCACTGGAAGGACGCCGCGCGGGGTTTGATCGCGGGACTGACACGGGGCGCCGGCGCAGGGCAACTGGCCCGTGCCACGTTGGAGGCTATCGCGTATCAGGTGCGTGATGTGTTCGACGTGATGCAAGCTGAATTCGGCGCGCCGCTTCAAACACTGTTGGCAGATGGGGGCGCCAGCCGCAATGATCTACTGATGCAGTTCCAGGCCGATATCATTGACTGTCCGGTACTTCGTAGCACGTCTACGGATATCTCGCCCCTTGGCGCAGCCTTCCTGGCAGGCCTGACCGTGGGGCTGTGGGCCAGCGAGGCGGAGATTGAAGGACTTGTACCGCCGCGCGACCGCTTCGAGCCACAGATGTCTCCCCAGCGACGGGAAGCGCTGTACGCGGGTTGGCAGGAGGCTGTCGCCCGTACAACTTTCAGCCCCGATTTGTATCGTAACGGGCAGGAGGCATGATGGCGCGGATTGACGAACTACGGTTGATGACCAAAGTAGCCCAGCTCTATTATGAGCAGGACCTGCGGCAGACAGAGATTGCAGAAAACTTGAATCTTTCCCAGTCTACAGTTTCCCGGCTGCTCAAGCGCGCAGAGGAGGAGCAGATTGTGCGCGTCACGGTGAGTGTGCCGCGTGGTGTGCACACAGATCTAGAAGAGGCGCTCGTCGCTAACTACGGATTGCACGATGCGGTCGTGGCCGATTGTGTTCGGGATGACGATGATGAAAGCGTCGCCCGCGACATTGGCCGAGCCGCCGCTTACTATTTGGAAACGACCCTCAATCAAGGAGAATGTATCGGTGTCTCGTCTTGGAGCAGTACGATTCTGGCTATGGTAGAGGTCATGCGCCAGATTCCCCGTCCCATTGGCGCTCGGGTGATCCAGATTCTAGGAGGCGCCGGCGAACCGCAGGCTAAAGTCCACGCTGCTTACCTGGCCAGCCGGTTGGCGGAATTGGTACGCGGGGACGCGACGTTCCTGCCTGCTCCCGGGCTTGTGGACTCAGCAGATGTGCGTCAAGTCTTGTTGAATGACTCTTCGATCCGTGAGGTGATCGAATCGTTCGACGAGATAACGCTGGCGCTTGTGGGTATCGGCACGGTCGAGCCTTCACCGCTGCTGGCCAGCAGCGGCAACATCTTTTCGGACGAGGAGCTAGACATGCTCCGCGAGAAGGGCGCCGTGGGCGACATCCTCTATCGGTTCTTCGATGCCGAGGGGAATCCCGTACAAACGCCACTCGCCGATCGCGTGACGGGCATGGATCTCGATCAATTACAGCGGGTTGAGCGTGTCGTCGGTGTTGCCGGCGGAGCGCGCAAGTTCGCTGCCATCCGTGGCGCTCTGAGGGGTAAGTTGATCAACACGCTGATCACCGATCGCTTTACCGCCGAACGACTTGTTCAGATGTAGGTGCATAGCAAGTTTTCTCTTGACCCAGTGAGGTGGCGTGATCTGAGTAACCGTTCACCCCTACCTTATACCCTTTTAGCAACCAGTTGAAAGTTAGGAGGACACAATGAAAGGTGCAAAACTGGCAATTATCATCGGCAACCGCGACTTTTTTCCCGATCAGTTGGTGACCGAGGCCCGGCAGGATATTCTGGCGGTTTTCGATGAAATCGGTATCGAATCCGTCATGCTATCGGAGGAGGACGCCAACCTAGGAGGCGTCGAGACGTGGGAGGATGCCAAAAAGTGCGCGGCCTTATTTAAGGCGCACGCCGATGAAATAGACGGCATCCTTGTCGTTTTACCCAACTTTGGCGATGAGAAGGGCGTAGCAGATACAGTCAGGCTTTCAGGTCTCCAAGTACCTATTCTGGTGCAGGCCTATCCTGACGACCTCGGCCAATTCAACATCGAGCGGCGGCGCGATGCCTTCTGCGGTAAAATGTCAGTCTGCAACAACCTGCGCCAATATGGCTACCCCTTCTCGTTGACCGAGCTGCACACGGTCTCCCCCACCAACAGCGCCTTCAAGGCCGACCTGAAAAAGTTCGTCGGCGTCTGCCGCGTGGTGAATGGACTAAGGAACGCGCGGTTAGGTGCGATCGGCGCGCGCCCCAATGCCTTTATCACCGTCCGCTACAGCGAGAAGCTTCTGCAGGCGTATGGCATCCACGTATGCACGGTGGATCTCTCCGAGATCTTGGGTATGGCAGAGAAGCTGGCCGATAGCGACCCTAAAGTCAAGGCCAAGCTGGACGAGATTAACGCTTACGTCCCGACCGGTGGCGTACCAACACCAGCAGTCGTAAAGATGGCCAAGCTGGGCATCGTCCTGGATGACTGGATCGCGGCCAACGAGATAGATGCGACGGCCTTCCAGTGTTGGGACTCAATTCAGCAGAACTATGGGGTCAATGCCTGTGGGCTGATGAGTATGCTGGGCAACCAGCTGCTGCCCAGCGCCTGCGAGGTCGATATCACCGGGGCTGCCGCGATGTACGCCCTGCAACTGGCCTCGGGTACACCCAGTGCACTGGTGGATTGGAACAACAACTATGCCGACGATCCCGACAAGTGCGTGTTGTTCCACTGCGGCAACTGGCCCAAGAGCTTCTACGCCGGGGACGTCGAGATGGCTTACGCGGATGTCCTGGCGACGACGCTGGGGAAAGACAACACCTACGGGGCGTTGGCCGGGCGCGCACCGGCCGGGCCGGTGAGCTTTGCCCGCATCTCGACCGATGACGTCAATGGCAGAATTCGCACCTACGTCGCCGACGGCATGATGACCGATGACCCCCTGGCTACCTTCGGCAGCCGGGCAGTGGTGGAGATGCCGGGGCTGCAAACGCTGCTGCGACACATCTGCAAGCACGGCTTTGAGCACCACGTGGCCATGAACGCCTCCCACTCCGCCGAGGTTCTTGCCGAGGCATTCGAGACCTACCTGGGGTGGGATGTATATTGGCATCGAGGATGAGGTAGCAGCTGATCGCCGTTACCTGGAATACGATGACGGCACGCCGTTCTTTTACCTGGGCGATACGGCCTGGGAGTTGTTTCACCGCTTGAACCGTGAGGAGGCGCAGGTCTATCTGGGCAATCGCGCCGCAAAGGGATTTGCGGTGATCCAGGCCGTTGCCCTGGCCGACCTCGGTCTGGGGCAATGACTGGATTCTGATATTGGAAGAGGAATAGGCTGACCCCTTCCTGCGAGATCCACGGCGTGATTTCGGCCAGCGGCGCAGCGAGACTAGCGAGCAAGAGAGCTACGAGGAGGTCGAGAAGCTGCTAGACCTGATGCAAATGCGCGATCGTGCGCGCCTCGAACACGGCGCGTCTAACGCCATTCCCGACGAACACACGCCGTGCCCTCGTTCGGGGCGCAGCTAATCATCGACGAGGCGCTCAAGGACGATCCCCGGCCTCTCTACGTCGCCTTCTACTCTGGCCGGCTCCTCCAACTACACTGGCCTGCTATCTGATTCCTTTTCGTCAAGTCTGTGGAATATCCACACCACTCACAACCCAGTAACGACGCGAAAAAGGTCTGTAATCCCCACAAATACGCAATTCTTGGCTGCTTTTAGGGCTACTGAGGGGATTGCCCGGCAAAATCCAAAAGACCCTTCCTCGAAAGAGCGTTTGTATTTGGGAGGTTTATTTTCTTGGAACGGCCTTATCTCAGATGAGGAAGCAAAGCGCTTTTTGAGAGAGCATAGGGTGCTCGAGGAAAGCGGGGAAGAATCGTCTGAGTAATCCAAAGCACAGGGGCCGCGCGATCTCTTGCCGGAGTAGGCGCGGCCCCCCTAACTGAACCTTTACAGCTCCATAGCGTGGCGCTATTTTGCCATAATGGGTACAGCAATACCCCCGGCAGGACTCGAACCTGCAACCCCCTGGTTCGAAGCCAGGTGCGCTGTCCTAATTGCGCCACGGGGGCTTGATAAACGAAGAGCCGGACAATCGCTGTCCGGCCTTTGGGGTGGCTGATGGGATTCGAACCCACATTTTCCTGAGCCACAGTCAGGTGCCTTATCCATTAGGCCACAGCCACCGCGAACGATGATTATTGTACCACAAATGTTTTTCCTGACAACCTCAGATCGGAAAGGCAACTAAGGCGATTTCCCCAATCGATTTGCTTCGAGTTCCCGAAAGGGTTTCCTATCCTTTATTTTCTTCATCCGCCTTATCGAACGGGTTGCCGATGGGTAAGAGGATATGGAAGGTGCTGCCCGGTAACTCTTCCTCGTTGTAGCCCGGACTCTCGGCCCAGACCTTGCCGTCGTGAGCTTCGATGATGCCTTTGGTCACGGCCAGCCCCAGGCCCAGCCCGCCCCCCTTGAAGGCGGTTTTGCTGGAACGGTGGAGCGCCGTATCCTCCAAAACGTAAAAGCGCTCGAAAATGTGCGCCAATTGCTCCTGCGGCACGCCGACGCCAGTGTCTTTGACCCATAGATGCACCACATCCTCCAACGTCTCCGCTTCGATTTCCACGGAGCCGCCGTCGGGCGTGTACTTGATGGCGTTGCTGACGACGTTCCAGAGCGCCTGGTGTAGGCGGCGTGGATCGCCCTCGATGACTGGCGCTTTCTTTAACCCTTGACCCAAATCGAAGACCAATTGGCGCTGTGGGCCAAAACTGCGCAAATTGTGGAGCACGGACTGGACGACGGAGTTGAGGAATACAGGTTCGTGGGCCAGCTCCAGACGGTCGGCATCGATCAAGGAGACGTTGAGAATATCCTGGATGACCTGGCTGAGGCGTTCCACCGCTTCGGAAACCTTGACCAGCAGGTGACGCGGTGTACCTTCGTTATCTTCCGCGCCGGGGATTGCCGGGTTAGCTAACAGGATCTGGAGATAGCCGTAGATTACGGTGAGTGGCGTGCGCAGCTCGTGGCCGGCTAACACCACGAAATCCGACTTCATCTTTTCCATGCGCTGTAGCTCTTCGTTCGCATTCTCCAACTCCCGGATCTTTTCCTCGAGCCGGTTGACCAGGCGCTGGTTATACTCCAGAAGATACTCCGCTTCCTCTTCTGGGGTACCGACCTTCTCCTCCATCCCCACCATATAGGCGCGGACCTGTTCGGGGAACTTGTCCACGTCGATGGGCTTGGGGATGTAGCCATTACAGCCGGCGACCAACGCGCGCTCGCGATCCCCCTGCAGGGTGGCGGCGGTCACCGCAATGATCGGGGCCTTCTCCAGTCCCTCGATGGTGCGCAGGCGTGTGGTCACCTCATAGCCGTCGAGGCCGCTGATGTTGATGTCCATCAACACCAGATCAGGTTTCTCACGGCGCGCAGCCTCAATGGCCTTGAGGCCATCTTCCGCCAGGGTAACGTCAAATCCTTCGGCGGTCAGAATGCGCTGGACTAATCGCTGGCTGGATAAATCGTCTTCAACATAGAGAACTCTCGTCATTCTTCTGCCTCTTCTTCACTCTTGTCATTTCTTCCTAACAGCGCGTTGATACCATGTAAGAGATCTTCGTCCATAAACGATCCCTTCTGTAGGAGCATCTGAATCTGTCCTTGTAACCGTTGTTGATCGAGGTGGCTTAGATCTTTGGCTGTGATGACGATGACGGGAATGTCTTTAAATGCCTCTTCAGCTTTGAGCTGATCAAGTACAGCGTACCCGTCCATATCGGGCATCATCATATCTAATAAGATCAAATCTGGATTGGTGCTGCGAATCAGTTCCAAGCCTTCCTTGCCCGTGTGAGCTTCCGCAACTTGGAAGTCTCCCCGCGTTTGCAAGATGCGCCGGAGGAGTCGGGCCGCTTCTG
>JAAAOZ010000383.1 GCA_009908585.1 Chloroflexota bacterium | reverse complement strand
CATAGTCGCCGGTGGCAGCCTCGTAGGTAGTGACGTTGACGTTCTCCAGCGGCAGACCGCTGCCCTCAGCCGTGACCGTGCCGGTGATGATGCCCGCCGGCGTCAACTCGGCGTTGATCGTGGTCGTCACACCAGCCGTGACGCTGAACGGATCAGCGCTGCCCAGGTCGGGCTTGTCGTCGTAGTATTCCGCCAGGTAAGCGCCACTGTTGTCGTAAAAACGCAACTTGTAGCTGTCGGAGATCAACCCGCCAATATGATAGGTGCCAGAAACGTTTGTGGTACCGCTCTTCACGGAATCGCCGGTGGCGGCCTCGTAGATGGTGACGTTGACGTTTTCCAAGGGCGCGCCGCTGCCTTCAGCCGTGATCGTGCCAGTGACGACACCCGCCGGCGTCAACTCGGCGTCCACGGTCGTCGTCACACCGCTCGTCAGCGCGACCGGATCGGCCGTATCCCAATCCGGCTTATCCTGATGCCACTCGGTCAGGTACTGACCGCTGTTGTCTTGGAAGCGCAGCTTGTAGGCAACCGGCCCCAACCCAACTACGCGGTAGGTGCCGGTGATATCGGTGGTGGCTCCGCTGGCGTAGCTGTACGTATCAGAATAATAAACATAGGCCCGAATATCGTTCAAGGGAGCAGAGCCGGGGCCAGTGACGACACCGGTGATGATGGCCGCCGGAACCAGCGCCGCATCGATGCCGGTGCGATGGGTGCTCGTGATCTCCACCGGCGTCGCCAGGTCAATACGATAAACGTCTGTATAATATTCTTTGGCATATATGCCACTATAGTCGGTGAACACCACCCGGTACGAGCCTGCTGGCACGCCCGGCGTGGTGGTGTAGACGCCGTTGGCGTCGGTATAAGCGCCAGCCCAATAGTCTCCATTGGGTAGACGCTCAATGTAGATGGCAATGCCAGAGAGCGGATCACCACTCGCCTCCTCGGTCACCCGCCCGATGACCTGGAAACCAGGGGCCAGGCTGGCGTTAATGTTCGGCGTGGCCGTATCGTCAGAAACCGTCACAGGGTCATAGCTATTGTACTCATGCAACGGTACATCATCGTAATATTCACTGATGTAGTGATTCTCCGGCTCAAACTGAATCTGGTAGCTGCCCCCCGGCACGCTGATGGAGTAGACACCGCTGGCATCGGTCTGATTGCACTCATGCACGTAGGGGGAATTTTGATACGCGCAAACCGACACATTTTCCAGCGGCGCGCCGCCGTCATCGGCGGTGACGATCCCGGTGATAAAACCGTTGGCCGTGATGGCTTGAGGAGCCGGCTCACTGGTGGTGACTGGGGGCGGCTCACTCTCAGGCTGGCCAAGCATCCGAAGCCGGGATCTAGAAGTATCCATCGGAAGAAACGAAGCGTTCTCAGGTGAATCCGGCTCTGGAACAGAGATAGGCGCCGCAGGCGTGGGCGCCTGTCGGGGCGCTCTAGCTCGATAGGTTGGCGGGCGCTGAGGCGCTGGCGAGGCCGAAACTGAAGGGGGCGCCGGTTCGTCCGCCCGATCACCGGCGCTGTCATCGGGAACATCTTTTACGTCTCCCTCCCAGGTGATGGCCACGACATCCTTCAGATCCGCCAACGTGCGTATCGCCTCCTCCTGGCCCAGCACAAAAATCCGCCCGGAGGCCTCATCTAAAGCCTCAATGTCGATAGCCTCGACCTGGCCGGCTCTCTGCAACTCATCCAGGGCGCGCATCAACGCGGATGGGACCGCTGGCCCTTGATACCAAATGACAAGCGTTGTGGAAGCCGGGGCCGGTCGCTCCAGCGCCGGGGACAACGTTGCCTCAGCAGTGGGCGGTATGCCTAACTCGCTGTTGCCCACAACGGCCGCTGCTACTCTCTCCGTAGCTTGGCCCGTTACCGCCGTCGGCATCAAAAGGAAGAACAACACAACCAAAGACAGACCTAAAATGGTGCATCTAACGATGCGAGAGACTTGAGCGTACATCATTGAACCCTCCTTGGGTCTTCTCAGAAGAGATGGTCATAACGACGAATCTACCAAGCAGAAAGTAATACCATTGTCTCACACAAAACACTCCCATACAAGTAGTTTGACACATGAGGGGTGTGACGCTTGATCGTAGGAAAAGATGAACGGGTCTTTTGGATTTTGCCGGGCAACCCCCTCTGTATCCCTAAAAGTAGCCAAGAATTGCGTGTTTGTGGGGATTACAGACCTTTTTCGCGTCGTCACTGGGTTGTGGGTGGGGAGGGTATGATTGCATCCGGCGAATTCCTGAAGAGCCAGATGAACTTGCGCCGCCTGCGCCTGCGGATGAATCGCAGGCTAAAAGCTGAAGTCGGCTAAAGGCCGACTGAAAGACAGACATCCATGTAGAAATCGAGTCAACTTTAGTTGACTTGCGCTTAGGTAGTTCCAGAAATTAAAACCTCCCAAACCTGATGCTTTCTCCTCAGAAAACTGACCGTTTTTGGGAGACTTATTTTCTTGGAACGGCCTTAGTAGCCGGGGATTTCAATCCTCGGCGCAGGGCGCGGCGGGGCGCTTTCCGACAATCAGTCGTCGCTCCCGACACATGAGCAATGGGAGCCTCTGGAGCGAGAAGGATCAGGGCAGATCGCCACAGATCGATGGTTCTGCCAGCATAGAAAGTTGACTAAAATGAGCCGTCATGCCCGGTAAGACGCCCTCTCCCCTTGAAGCTAGATTTTTCCGCCCACCCCTTTTCTTGCACTTCTAATTACAAATTCCATCCAGCAGACCGACGCATAGTAACCAACTCGCAACATCCCTTTAACTGCGGATCCATCCCTTTGTGTTAGGATTTGAATAAGCGAGGTGTGACCTCCCCCCAGATTACCAAGGATAACGAAACCGTCTCGCAGATAAACGTGGCGACTTTCGACTTTTGACTTTTGACTTTATGCTATTTTCAAGGAGTGCAATACTATGGCGAAAATTCTGTTAATCGAAGCGCATCCCTTGATGCGACCGGCCATTCACGACCTGCTCGAACTGGCAGGGCACACCGTCGTGGAGGCCGACCAGGGGGAAAAAGCACTGCAATGGTTGGCAGAAGCGAAACAGGAGGAGATTGATCTGGTGTTGACCAACGCGGACCTCGACGATATAAACGGCGAGGCGCTGATCCAAAAAGTACGAACGCTCTGCACGGCTGAAACACTCCCCATCTTGGCTTTCACCGTCAAACCCGATTCCAATATCCAGACCACGGCGAAGGATGCAGGGGCGGATACGGTGCTGATGCCCCCGTTGACCGCCGACACCTTGTACAAAGCCATCGGACAATTGCTACCAAAGGAGCATTAACACATCGTGTACACTCTCGGATGGCAGTTACCCATTCTCGGACGGAGACGTGAGGTACAGCCTTATATGGAGATAGAACAATTAAATGATGTGGCCCTCGTGACGGTGAAAGAGCGGATGAATATCCTCAACGCCCCAGTGCTGATCAGAGAGATGAATCGCTTACTGGATCACGGCCTCAAGCATTTTATCGTCGATCTTTCATCGGTGCGAGTCTTAGATGCTGATGGAGATTATCCTTTATTACACCTTCTCAAGCGCGCCCACGAGCACGATGGGCGCGTTATCTTGATTTGTCCCCGGAACAATCCCGTTCGCCTGTTATATGAGATGCTGAACTTAGACACCCTCTTCGAGATCGTGGAAACGCGCGCGGACGCGCTTCAGAAGATGGAGATAGAAGTAGAGACAGAGACCAAATCGCCTTAGCGCCCAGAACCGCCCTCCGGGCCGCGCTCCTCCCACCACGTCTGGAGCGCGATCAACGGAACGGCGGGCTGGCGATGCCCATCGCGGCCCGTGTTCCACGTGATGACCAGCGACTTGCGCGCCCGCGTGATCCCCACGTAGAGGAGCCGCAAGCGCTCGGCGGCGTAATCCCGCCGCACCGCCCGCGTCGCGCCCCCCTCCTCGTAGAAGAAGAGATCGGTGTTCTCGTGCAGCCCCGCCAACTGCGCTAACGCCTCCGCCTCCAGATTGAGGCTCTCGCGCACGAACCACCGTTCCCCAATAAACGTATCCTGCGGCAGCGCCGAGGGGAAGTTATAGTCGTTGACCGCCATCAGGTAGACCTTATCCCACTCCAAGCCCTTGGCCTTGTGCATCGTGGCGATGACCACCTCGCCCGGATGCGCGTCGGGATCGAAGGCGCTGTCCTCCTCTGAAAAGCCCAGGAACTTGCGCTCGTTCTTGGCGACCACGGCCAATTCCCGCGTCAACTCCGGCAGCCGCCAATTCGGGTGCTGCTCGGCGGCGCGATGAAGCACCAGCGCCAGCTTGTGCGCCAACGCCAAATCCACCGCCGATGTGAAGAGATCCTGCGCCAGCGTGAGGATCAATTGATCGATGGGTAACGTCGTCGCGCCCTGCCAGCGGCGCACCAGCGCTCGGAAAGCCTGCAGATGGTCGTAGAGCGCCGGGGCCTCCTCGTCCAGTCCTGTCGCCGCCAACCAATCGTGATCGGGGCGCGGCCAGAGGAAGTCCTCTACGTGCCGGCACGATTTCAACAGCTTTGTCACGCGCTCCAGCCGATGCACGCGCGCCTGCGCCTCCTCGTCGGTGGGGTCGATCTCCGAGGCCCGGTCGTCCCGGCGCCAGACGCGATAGACGGTGACCAGCTTCTTCGTGGAGGTCGGATCGGCCAGGTAACGCACGATGTTGCCTAACGCGCCCGCCGTCGCCCGCGTCGAGTGGGTGCTCCGCAGCAGCTCGATGTAGCGAATCCCCCGCTGCTTCAACTCGTTCGCCACCTCGAAGCCGCGCGTGTTGCGCGGCACGAGCACGGCCACCGTCTGATCCTCGTGCTCCGGCAGCCACCGCTCTAGCGAGGCCGCCACCGCCGTGATCTCCGCGTGGGGCGCGTAGCCGCGCTCCCCCAGATGAATCGCGCCGGGATCGTCGGCGGGATTGGGCTGCGGATCGCCGGGCGGCGTCGGCTCGATGTAGGGCGTCGCCAGCGCCGATTGCAGCGCCGCCACGGGATGCTCCGCCCGCGTCCAGCGGATCAACTCGTTCGCCATATCGATAATGCTCTGCATCGAGCGCCCGGAGTTGGGCAGATCGCGCGCGTCCACCCCCTCCTCCTCCATAAAATCCAACAGATAGCGCGGATCGGCGGTGGTGAAGGTCTCGTAAATCGCCTGGTTGGGATCGCCGACGCGCACCCAATTCCCCGCCGGGCCGGCCAACTCGCGCAGGATCAACTCCTGCAAGCGGCTGCTGTCCTGCGCCTCGTCCTCCAGGATGTAGGGCCAGCGATGCTGCAACCGCGCCTTGAAGTCGGGATCGAGCTGCACCGTCCGCAGCGCCAATCGAATCAGATCGGCGAAATCGACGCCGCCGCGATAGGCCAGCGCGCGCTGATACTCCGTGTAAATATCGCAGCCCATCTCCAGCAGCGGCAGCGGATCGGGATGATGCTCGACCAAGTAGCGCAATTCGGGCGGCGTCAACTGCAAATCCTTGGCCTGCTTGATGAAGCTGCTGGCCACCCACGAGGCCTTGCGCCCGTCCAGATCCAGCGCTAAGAAGTCATCGGCGCTGTCGGGATGTTGCTTGGCCCACGTGCGGGCCGCATCTTGCAACATCTCATCCGCCGCGCGCTCGTCCACAATCTGGAACTCGTCGGAGAGGCCGGTCAGCGCCGGGCGCTCGCGGACGATGTCGTGGGCCAGGCCGTGGAGCGTGCGCACGCGATAGCCCACGTTGGGCAGCAGATGATAGCGCTCCTGGACGAAGCGCCCGACGCGACTGGAGAAATTCTGCACGGCGGAGTTGACCAGCGTGACGATCAGCACCTCCTGATCATCGGCCAAATCGCCGCGCGCGATGAGCTTCGCCGCCGGCAGGGAGAGCGTCCACGTCTTGCCGCTGCCCGGCACCGCCGAGACGCCCATCTTGCCGCCCGTGTAATCTAAAACGGCCTGTTGTTTAGGTCGGGGGTTGAATGAGTTCATACGTTGGTTTCCTTAGTTCTAACCTTGCGAAGGTTGCACAAGAGGCCTCAAACAGTACGCATAAGGTGCAGCGAACAGGTTAATCTGTTATCCAGAGCTTCTCTTAACCTTCGCAAGGGTTCGCGTGATTGAATTTTCAAATACGTTCTCATGGAACCTCCGCAAGGGTCGCGGTATCCTCCGCCAGCGAGCGCTCGCGCAAGATGCGCTGGATCGCTTTGAGCAGCGGGCCTTGCTGCTCGAAGCCCTGCTCGCCCAACTCGCTGAGGCCGAGGTAGATCTCCCGCCGGCAGCGCCGGATCAGGCCGAGGGCCAAGCGGTAGAGCGTCGTCCCGCGCGCGGCGACCTCGTCCGCGTCCGTCCATTCCTTGCCTACCGGCCAACGCCGGCTCAACACGTAGGGATGCGTCAGCGGCTGATAGAGGCGCTCCCACCAGCCGTGGCTGCCCACGTTGAGCCAACACTGCACCGCGACCGGCTCGTTGCGCAGCAGGAAGGTGTAGGCCGGCGCCAGCAACACCGCCGGCTCCGACGTGTCCTGCCAGCGCGTGAGATATTGCGCCGCGATCACGCCATCCTGCACCATCGCGATGTACTCCCGCCCCGGCGGATGCACGACCTCCGGCGGGATCGGGACCTCGGCATCTTCAGCATCCTCATTGTCCGGCTCCGCCTCCTCCCCCCGCGTGATATCGCGGAGGATGTAGCGGAACTTACGCACCGACTCGATCAACATCGCCGTCACCTTCCCGGCGTCCAGATCCTCGTGGAAGCCGTAGCCGGGCTGCGAGAGCAGTTCGCCGAAGAGCCGCGCCAAGAAATGATCCAGCGGCGCCGCCTCGCCGCCCTCCTCCGCCACCTCCTTGATGTAGGTCGCCAGCCACATCCGCAGCGCCTCGTAGCGTCCGCCCAGCAGGAAGGTGACCCGCTCCTGCATCTCCGCCTGGATGCCGTCGAAGGTCGCCAGCGCGGGCCGGCCCTCGCTGACCTGATAGAGAATATCGGCCAGAAGCTGCGCGCGCAC
>JAAAOZ010000483.1 GCA_009908585.1 Chloroflexota bacterium | reverse complement strand
AAGTGCAATACGCCGGTGCGCGAGTCCCCGCCCGCGACCCACGCGCGGAGGATGGCCAAGGTGTCGTCGTGGGCGTCGCGGTCGTGGACGATGACGGGCAGCCCCAGGTCGGAGGCCAGCGCGAGTTGCGCCTCGAACGCCGCGCGCTGCTGATCCGGCGCGGCGCAGGGCCAGCCGCGATCCTCAACCTGGGGCCAGTAGTAGTCCAGCCCGATCTCGCCGATGGCGACGACGCGCGGATGGCGGGCCAGCGCGCGCAACTCGTCCAGCGCCTCGGCGGTCAGCTTCTCCGCGTCGGTGGGATGGACGCCCACGGCGGCGAAAAGCTGGCACGGCGCCTCGGCGTAGCGCTCCGCCAAGGCTATCGCCGCCCGGCTCGACGCCAAATCGGTGCCCGGCACTATCGCGGCCCGCACCTCGGCCTGGCCCGCGCGCGCCACGACCGCGTCCAAGTCGTCCTCGTAGCGGGGATTGTAAAGATGAACGTGGGTATCGATGATCATAGATTCTCCTTGTAAAATAGGTGTAGGCCGGATTATTAATCCGGCGAGTCGGAATACCATTCCGACCTACATGAATTGCGAATAAACAAACGACGTCTCTATTATATCCGGGGATGGATTGGAAGTTAAACGAGCTTTGTGAATTCCCATATTTGTTGTATCGTTAGGGCGTGATGGCACTTATTGACTTAGAGGTTCACTCTTACATATCTTAGCTGGAGAATGGTATTTGGTCATGTGACAATATTGAATGTAAAACTTGGGGGCGGTGTTTATGAGGGAAGAAACTGATATAGTATTGAAAGTGCGTTATATATCAGCGATTGTATTAGCATTTGTTGCTCCAGGGCTAGGTCGAGCAATGATGGGGAAGATTATAAAGGGTGTTTTGCTATACATTATGTACGATATATTGGCACACCTTTTTGTAATTATTGAGCCGCATTGGATGGGGCTTGTTTTTAACTTTGCTTTGTGGTTATCTTTTGGTTTGAGGGATTTGAAATGTGTCCGCCAATTATATGTAAAGAAAGCAGAAAATTGGTAGCGTGCCGAGGCGATATCTGCTACCTCGTGGGGGATTTTGGGACACTACTTCTTCGACGCCCTCGGCTTGATCCAGTCCAGGACGTGGTGAGGACTAGCCTGGACTTCGCCGGCGAACTGAATAGCACAAGGAGGTGCGTATGATTTACCAGAAGCGACCAAAATCTGTGTGGGGAGGCATCTGGATTGTAGTGCTGTTAGGCTTGTTAGGATGTGGCATTCCCCAGCGTCTGGGCTGGCTCCCCACCCCCGTGCCAATGACACCCACGCCGCACTATGCCCCGATGACCGGGCAAGCCTATATCGCGCCGGGGGCCGAACGAAGCCCTCTTTGGGATTCCCCTTCGCTGCCCTGGACACGGAAGGCGACTGTCGCGGTCCATACCCAAGTCGATATCTTGGATGCTGTGTGGTTCTATTCCCAGGGCCGTTTTGAGGAGACGATGTGCTACATGTATCGCGTGCGGGTGCCATCGGATCCCAAGATCGAAGGATGGATAGAACAAGATGGTCTCACACAGACCTATGGCGAGAAAGTCCCGTTCGAGGAAAGGTGCTTTCGGGGTGGGCAACCTACACCGACCCCGCCTTACGCCCCGCTATCGGGTTCTGTCTACGTCACGGTCGGAGAGGGCCTCGGTGTTGTTGGCTCTCGCGCGCAGGATCCCCGGCAGTACATCGAAGTTGTCTTTGCTCATGGGGTACAAGTGGATATCATGAACTCGTTTTGGGTTCGGTACGAAGCCACGGAGGACTACCCGGAGATCTCTTGTTACATGTATTCCGTGATACATCCCGGTTCCTTGGCTAAGGCATGGTTGCCCGGTGAGGTACTGACGAAGGATCTCTCAGATACACCCCAGGGAGGGTGTTTTTCTGACCCCGCTCTGCTTCCTATCTATGAGATCTCTACCGACCCGCCACAAGGATTTGACGTGGTCACACCTGAAGCTGATTTAGACTGATGGTACATCTATGGCTTTTTGTTAAGCTGAACTTGGTGCCTATTTTTCTTTGTGAATTCCCATAATTGTTGTATCGTTAGGGCGTAGCTTGCGTTTTGACTGGAAAATGTACGTGGCTCTCATTCGCTCATTTGTCCAATGGAGGTTATCCTATGCTCGCCAAGCCCCGATATCTGATGGCCCTTGTGCTGGTCGCGATGTTGATCGCGTCCTGTGGGACGCCGCCGCCACCTTCACCGGCCCCGACGGAGACGCCCATCCCGCCCACGGGGACGCCGACGCCGTTGCCGGAACCGACGCTGGTCAATCCGGCGGAGGCGCGGGCGCCGGTCGCCGTCTCGCCCGTGGGGCTGGCGGGCGCGCTCCCCGATGGCACCGATGGGATGCCCTGGTGGAATGATGTGGTCTTCTACGAGATCTTCGTGCGCAGCTTCTACGATAGCGACGGCGACGGCGTGGGCGATCTGCCCGGCCTGATCGAGAAGCTGGACTATCTCAACGACGGCGATCCCACGACGACCGACGATCTGGGCGTCACCGGCCTTTGGCTGATGCCCATTCACCAATCGCCCAGCTATCACGGCTACGATGTGGTGGACTACTATCAAATCGATGACGAGTACGGCGCCAACGAGGATTTCCTCCGCTTGATGGAGGAGGCGCACGCGCGCGGCATCTATGTCATCATCGATCTGGTGTTGAATCACACCTCGGCGCAGCACCCGTGGTTCCTGGCCTCCCAAGACCCCGACTCGGAGAAGCGCGATTGGTATCTCTGGGCCGATAAGCCGGGCCGCCGGGGATGGCACGAGGGAGAGAGCGGCTACTACTACGGTATCTTCTGGGATCAGATGCCCGATTTGAACTACGAAAATCCAGCGGTCACGGCGGAGATGCGGGAGATCATCCGCTTCTGGCTGGACGATATGGGCGTCGATGGCTTCCGGCTGGACGCGATCAAGCATCTCATCGAGGAGGGCGATCAATTGGAGAACACGCCCGCCAATCACGCCTGGCTGGAGAGCTTCTACGAGTTCTACAAGAGCGTCCGCGCGGAGGCCTTCACCGTCGGCGAGGTGTGGAGCGGCAGCCGGGAGGTCGTCGCGTATGTCGGCGACGAGGTCGACATCGCCTTCGAGTTCGATCTGGCCGACGCCATCGCCAGTTCGTCGCTCAGTGGGCGGCGCGCGACGGTGGGATTGGCGCAATCCGCCGTGATCGATATCTATCCGCCGGGGCAGTTTGCCACCTTCTTAGCTAACCACGACCAAGCCCGCATCCGATCCCGGCTGCTCAACGACGAGCAGGCCAAATTAGCCGCCACGCTTCAGCTTACGTTCCCCGGCGTCCCCTTCATCTACTACGGCGAGGAGATTGGCATGCAGGGCGCCAAGCCCGATGAGAACATCCGGCGCCCGCTGCAATGGACGGCGGACGGCGGCTTCACCACCGGCGCGCCGTGGCGCGGCTACTACGAGGATGTGGCGGAGCGCAATATCGCGGCCCAGGCGGATGATCCCGACGCGCTGCTGAATCACTATCGCGCCCTGATCCATCTCCGCAACACCCACGAGGCGCTGCGCATCGGCGCGTGGTCGCCCATCGAGGTGGATCATTCCGGCGTCATCGCCGCGCTGCGCGCCTCCGACGAGGAGACGCTGCTGGTGATCGCCAATCTCAAGGGCCAACCGGTCTTGGACTACGCGCTTGAGTTGGGAGATGGCCCGCTCGCGGCAGGCGTCCAGCCGACGTTGCTGTTGGGCGAGGGCCGTCTCAACGCGCCCGTCGTCACCGAGACCGGCGGTTTTGTGGATTACGTGCCGATCCCTGTGCTGGAACCTTATCAAAGCTACGTCATCCAATTCCTGCCGTAACGGAACCTCTACGATACTGTTTCGTTTGCCCTAACCCCGCGCTTATGTAGTTCTAATCCGATTGTGTTATAATGCGGTTGACTATCAGATGAAAGGCAGAAGTTTAACGTTAAGTTAACTTGGGAGAGAGAATGTCACTTAATAAGCTATATAAAAATCTCAAGGCCGCTGTGCGGCGAGCGTGGTTGCACGTGCGCCGGGGCCTTGGCAATCCGCGGCGCCGGCCCTACGCTGTTGTGCCGGTGAAGGTGGAACGTACAAACGCCGCGATTACGCGGGAGGGTGAAATTTAATATGTTACCTTGGTTTAACATGCAGGATCAAAATTTGGATAAGTTAATCAGTCTGGTGCCGGAAGAGATCCCGATTCTTCCGCTGCGGAATACGGTCGCATTCCCGTACATCGTCATGCCGCTGGCCGTGGGCATTCCGCGCTCGGTTCGGCTGATCGAGGAGGCGGAGCGCGGCAATCGGATCATCGGCTTGGCCGCGATGCAAGATCCTTCCGTCGAGGTGCCGGATAGTAGCGAGGTTTTCGAGACCGGTACCGTCGCCGTCATCCATCGCGTGATGCGGGGCGACGACGACACGCTGACCGTCTTCATTCAGGGCTTGGAGCGCATCAAGATCGAGCAGTGGACGCAGGAAGATCCGTACTTGCAGGCTAAGATCGCGCTCGATCCCGACACGGTCGAGGACAGCATCGTTGAGGAGGCGCTGCGGCGCAATCTCTTAGATGTGGCGATGGAGCTGGCGGAGCTGATCCCGCAGTTCCCCGATGAGGCGATTCAGTTCATTCAACAGCTTGAAGATCCGCGTCTGTTGGTCTATCTCCTCGCCTCGAACATGCGCGTGGAGATGCAGGAGGCGCAGGCGCTCTTGGAGATGGATCGCCTCTCCGATAAGATGGGCCACCTTGTCCGGGTCCTAGCCCGCGAGCTGGAAGTCCGCGAGATCGGGCAGCAGATCCAGGAGAAGGCCAAAGAGGAGATCGAGAAGACGCAGCGCGAGTATTACCTGCGCCAGCAGATGGACGCCATCCGCGAGGAGTTGGGCGAGGATGAGGACGGCCGGCGCGAAGCGCAGGAGTACCGTGAGCAGATTGAAGAATGTGGAATGACGGAGGAGGCCAAAGAGGAGGCCATGCGGGAGTTGGCGCGTTTGGAGAAGATGCCGCCTCAGGCCGCCGAGTACTGGGTCATCAAGACCTATTTGGATTGGCTGATCTCGCTGCCGTGGGAGGATACGACCGACGACAATCTCAATATCGATCACGCGCGCAAGGTGTTAGATGAAGATCACTACGATCTTTCGGACGTCAAAGAGCGGATTCTGGAGTTCCTGGCCGTCCGCAAGCTGCGCAAAGAGCGCGAGATCGAGGACGAGGCCTCGTTGGATTTGCAAGGTCGCAAAATTGAGGGCACCGGCGCGATCTTAGTCTTGGTCGGGCCGCCGGGTGTGGGCAAAACCTCGCTGGGCCAGTCCGTCGCCCGCGCGCTGGGACGCAAATTCACGCGGATGAGCCTGGGCGGTATGCGCGACGAGGCCGAGTTCCGAGGCCATCGCCGCACCTACATCGGCGCGATGCCCGGCCGCATTATGCAGGCGGTCAAGCGCATCGGCGTCAAGAACCCGGTCTTCATGCTCGATGAGGTCGATAAGATTGGGACGGATTGGCGCGGCGATCCCGCCTCCGCTCTGTTGGAGGTGCTTGATCCGCAGCAGAACCACGCGTTCCGCGATCACTACTTGGACGTGGATTTTGACCTGAGCCAGGTGCTCTTCATCTGCACCGCGAACACCACCTCGACCATTCCCGCGCCGCTGCTTGACCGGATGGAGGTCATCCAGATCGACGGCTATACCGAGTACGACAAGATCCACATCGCCAAGCAGTACTTAGTCCCGCGCCAGCTCAAAGTGAACGGCCTGCGCGAGGAAGAGATCGACTTTGAGGAGGAGGCCTTCCAGGCCATCATCCGCGATTACACCCGCGAGGCGGGCGTCCGCCAACTGGAGCGCCGGATCGGCAAGGTCTGCCGGAAGGTCGCGACGAAGGTGGCGGAATCGCAGGATGAACGCGAGGAAGGTGCGGAGGCCAAAGAAGAAGAAGCCGAGATCACGACCCACGTCGAGGTCGATGAGGAGACGGCGCGCGATTTCTTGGGCAAGCCGCTCTATCGCTTTGAGGCGGCGCTGCGCACCGAGCGGCCCGGCGTGGCGACGGGCGTCGCCTGGACGCCGACCGGCGGCAAGGTGCTCTTCGTCGAGGCGGCGATCATGCCCGGCAAAGAGGGCGAGTTGATCCTCACCGGCCAGTTGGGCGATGTGATGCGCGAGTCCGCGCGCATCGCGCTGAGCCACGTGGAAGCGCACATGGAGCGCCTGGGATTGGATCGCGAGAAGGGCTGGAAGAATCAGAAGATCCACCTCCACGTTCCCGCCGGGGCCGTGCCGAAGGACGGGCCATCGGCCGGCATCACGCTGACGACGGCCTTGGTCTCGCTGCTCTCCGGCCGCTCCGTCCGACCCGACATCGCGATGACGGGCGAGGTCACGTTGCAGGGCCAGGTGTTGCCCGTCGGCGGCGTCAAACTCAAGACGCTGGCGGCCCATCGCACCGGCATCAAGACGCTCATCCTGCCGAAACTCAATGAGGTCGATCTGGACGAGCTGCCGGATGAGGTGCGCGAGGATATGGACTTCGTCTTAGTGGAGGATGTCCAGGAGGTGCTGGAGAACGCGCTGGCGCCGGAGAAGAAACCAGAGAAGGAAGAGGCGCCGGCGGATCTCGAAGCAGCGAAGGCTAAGTCGCCGCCCGCCGCCGAGCGCGCCCCCGCGCCCGCCTCTCCGTAGCGACAGCTTCAACACCGTAGGTTGGATTTATAATCCGACCGAGATCACAAATACCAAAGACCTGATGGGGATTCAAACCCCATCGGGTCTTTTTTCGTGAGTCGAATCTTATAGCCCCATCATAAACTCGAAGATCCGATCCCCGTGGCCTACCAGATGCTCGTGCCCGAAGTCCGGGTAGATGTCCATCGATTTCTCCGCCGTGATGTGATTGTACGTTGCGAACTGCGACGAGGGCGGGCAAGTCGTGTCCATCAGGCCGGTGGCCCAGAGGATCTCCCCCTCGATGC
>JAAAOZ010000185.1 GCA_009908585.1 Chloroflexota bacterium | reverse complement strand
ATCTTAGATGAGACATCGGGCCGGGCCATCAACGTCGGTCGCGAGGAGACGGCCTTCTGGGTGACGGCGAAGCTGGAAGTGCGCTACCGCGCGCCGACGCCGACCGAGACGCCGCTCACCGCCGTGGGTTGGGTCGTGAAGGAGCGTCAGCGCTCCGCCCAAGTCGCCGCCGAGATCCGCCTGCCCGATGGGACCGTCACCGCCGACGCGGAGGCCATCGTGGTCAATCCGCCGCCGGAGATGATCGCGGAGTGGGAAGCGGAACGTAAATTTTGGCGCATAGAGGGCGAGAAGTGACAAGGGGACAAGGAGAGAGGGAGAAAGGACTCTTAGTTAGCCCGCTAAAACACGTCAAAAGCAGTTACAATAAAGGTATATGAAACACGGAGTTTAAAGATGAATAGGAAAGTGTTGTTAGTATCAATAGGCGTTGTGTTAGTTACATTGCTTGCTGCCTGCGGGAATTTGCCTGCCGGGCAAGCAGCGCCACAACCAGTGTTTGCTCCACCAGAAACGATTGACGATTTTGAGATTCAAGAAACGGTTGACTTGGAGGAAGTGTTTAGACAAACTTATACGACACAAAACTTGCCTTCGCATCGAGAGTTGGATATGGAGAAAATCGGCGTCAAGTTTATGAGTTGGTCTCCTGACGGGCAACACGCTTTATTACAGATTGCTACAGGTGAAGCCTTTGAGGGGAAATACGCTGATGACCCACCTGGCATGGGGATAATGAGAATTGGCGATTATGATTTATGGCTGGCTGATAATAAAGGGATGCCCAAGAAACAATTAGCTAGTTCTATTACATGGACAGCTTGGTCTCCTAATAGCAAAGCCGTAGCTTATGTTCATAGACAAGTTATTAAAGGCATTTTTGTTGATCAATTGTGGGTAGTAGATATTGACAACAATAAGTCTACAAATCTATCTGTGACTGCCTATCAACTATCATGGTTGGACAATCGCACCTTGTTATTTGCTGCCCCTGGCGGTCATTTGCAGACGATAGATGTTGAAACGCAAGAAGTACAACCTTTTGAAATTACAGGTGGCACAGAGGCTAATCCAAAGGTTACACATTACGAGTTGTCACCTAATCGTGAATGGTTGGTTTTTGACGGGCGCGGTGATGCAAATCTCACAGTTGTAGCGATTAGTGATGGGAATGGGGAGATTGTTGCTCGCATAGCAACACCAGATTTATCACCGCTATTTTGGGCTCCTAACAGTCAAATCTTTGCTTTTGATCCTCGCTGTCATCCGCAGCGGTCAGACCCAGCCTGCAAACAAATCCACATTGCTCAGACAGATGGCACGATTGTCGCCCAAATAGAATTAACATCAAACACAGATGTAGCCTGGTCTCCAAATAGCAAGCTGCTGCTTTTCCGGGATAAAGGCTCTCTGTATCTAGGCGAAGTCGCTACGCAACAAACCTATGCATTACCCGTAGAAACAGCAGAGTTTATCGGCGTATCTTGGTCTCCTGATGGGCAGTTTATTGCCTATAATCGTACTCCAACAAGTGGGGCGATGTTGTTGACCCTGGTTGAAAAACAGTAGGGGGAGAGCCAGTGAGTATGTTACATTCTACTCGAATTCGACTTTTCATCCCCTTGCTGATGCTAGGCCTAGTTGCAAGTTGGGTCATCGCCAATGGCTCTACACGCAACCTCGCGCAAGCCCAAGAGCCAATTTGTGTAGATCGTCCTGACGATCAAAAAGCAACCCCACCAGCTACGGTATGGGTTGAAGTCGGTTGGGAGCATTTAAATGAGTGGGATAGAGACCTTCAACCTTTTGCTCGTGAGTTTTCTTTGGACTTTTATGTGGCGGGTGTACTCATTGCTGAAATGGGACCGAACCCGGCGGCAGGTAATATCACCTTGCCCGCCAATGACAATCGCTGGGAAGACGCAGCTTTGGAAGCCATGAGTGTTGCCATTCGCTCCTTCACATGGTTTCGCCTGAACTACGCAGGCCAATACGGCGACCCGCACGAGATAACCTTGGACAATACCAATCAATGCGGCTTCTGGGATTACAAAGCCGAGAATGGTCAGCAGATCAACGCCCAAGTGTTTCGTCCATATTATGATGATGTTCCAGAGGAAACTTGCGCTTACTACCACACTATCGTAGCACGCGTAGCTGACCTATATCTGGTCAACCAAACCGGCACGCATCCCATTGATGCCGAATACCGCTCAACCACCGGGGAATACTCGCTGGACGTTGCCGACCGGGATTACCTGGAATCCATCTATGATCCGGTTAGCGCCATAGATGCCAGCGGCTCTGCCCCTGGGATGGGGCAATGGGGCACACAACGTTGGGCAATGGGGTTAGATAGAGCTGGCGACACAGGTGTCGAATATCCACGATGGGAACACTTTCAGCAAATCCTGTTCCACTATTACACGGGCGTGAATCTGCGCGAGGTGAATAATCTTCAAGCGGATGGTATTCAAACGCCCACTTACCGTTGGAATCCACTGCAAGTGGATTGGGGCGGTGGTGAGACTACGCCGCCCACGCTGTTGCCCGGCAACAGCTACAATGTGACGCTCTTACCACAGAACACCGGGGCTATGGATTGGGGAGACGAAATTGAGTTGGTGGCTTACTGGCGGGTTAATAACAGCCCCGTTGGCGTGCCCTAGACCATTGATGTCGCGAACTTGGTGCAAGGCGATGGCAAGCCGACCCATCAAATCACCAATTGGCCGATAACGGTACCCAGCGAATTACAAGTTGGTGATGCGGCGACTTTGGTCTTCGACTTGCGCAACACTAATGATCCTGATGGTGTGTATTTCAGTAATCGTGAAACTGCAGCCGGACGGCGCTGGTGGCCGTTGCAGTATCCGGTCTGTGTCGGGGGCGTTTGCAATCTCTATCTGCCAACCGTCTTGCGCAACCACTTTGTATGTCCTGAAGGTAAAGAACTGATCCAAAATAGCGGTTTTGAGCAAGGTGCAGTTGGGTGGGTTGAGGATGCTCCCGCGCCGATTATTCGTGACTTGACCATTATTGCGCCGCACACTGGAGATTGGGCCGCTTGGCTGGGTGGCTATAACAATGCGAATGACGTACTCTACCAAGACTTGCGTGTACCACTTGGCACGACCACGCTGGAGGTTAGTTTCTATGTAGCGATCACCACGACAGAAACTGCCCCCTACGATTATGACAATTTCTACGCCGTGTTGGAGGATGAGCAAGGCCAACTGATTCACCAAGTACTGCACCTCTCCAATGCGGATGAGGCGTTAGTGTGGTGGTACCTGGATCATCATTTGTTCGATCTCAGCGCGTGGGCTGGGCAACCGGTGCGGCTGCGTTTTATAGCTACGGGTGATGATCAGTATAAGACGGACTTTGTACTCGATGATGTCAGCGTGATTGTGAATTGCAACTCGACAAAAGCAACACCAAGTATCACGCTGACAGCAGTATCAACCGCAACCTTGGTCAACCCGACATTGCAGAAGGATATTCCCTAAATAGTCGCGCGGGTAGCCTGCCGCGCGGCTAGATTGCAAAAGAAAACTGTCTGTACATCCGTTTGGTGTAGGCTAAAGGCGCGGCAGACTACCCCTTGTGACAAAACGAGCGTTAAAAAGACGCTATACAAGAGCGCCAAGCCGTGTGCTTTGGTGAATAGGGGAACGCACACCGCTTGGCTTGCTGCGTCAGTCGTGACTAACTTGCATAGCCAGTTTGGCCTTACTCCAAGGGAATACCTTCGACTCACCTTCGACCAAACGCTTAACCAGTACACATTTTCCATCCGGCGGGCGGGCTAACAAGCGGTTCAAGCTGACGGGCTAATCGGCGTGTAAATCGGAGGCTCGCACACGCTTGAAGGTAGGTTGGTTTAGAGGTTGCTCACACGCACCCGCCCGCAGCTTAACCGCAGGTCGATATACTACGTGCTGCACGGCGCGTACGGCGTAGTTGCTATAAACATAGAAATTCCCACACGAGGAGGTAGGAATGTTACGAAACGTGAAAAATTATCACCGCCCGACCACGGCGGAGGATGCCGTGGCGCTGGTGCAATCCAATCCGAACGCCGTCTACATCGGCGGCGGCGCGTGGACCGTCGCCCAAGGCGACGCCACGCTGGAAACGGTGGTAGATCTGCAAAACGCCGGTCTGAATGAGATAGAAGGGACGCTGGACGGCGTCTTCATCGGCGCCACCGCAACCCTGCAAGAGATCATCGATCATCCAGACGCGGGCGAGATCGCCGATGGCCTGCTGGCAACCGCCGCCGGCTACACCCAATCGCGCAACCTGCGCGAGCAGGGCACGTTGGGCGGCGCGTTGATCGTCGCCGGCCCCGCCGACCCGCTCACCACGGCGCTGCTCGTCTTGAATGCCGAGATCAAATACGCCGATCCGGCGCTGCACACCGCGCCCTTCGCCAGCTTCGTCGCTTATCGCGACCGGCTGATCAAGACGCGCGTACTGCTCACCCAGGTGATCGTCAAGCGCCCGCCGGCCCGCAGCGCGGCCGCCTTCGAGGTGGTGGGGCGCTCGCCCAAGGATAAGCCCATCGTCTGCGCGGCGGCCTACATCGCCGTGGATGAGGGCCTGCCCGCCGAGGTGCACATCGCCATGGGGGGCGCAGCCGAGCAGCCCGTGCGCCTGCACAAGGCCGAGCATCTCCTCAAGGGCAAGCTGCTCACCGAGGAGAAGGTCGCGGCAGCGCTGGCGCCGGTCATCGAAGAGCTGGAGCCGGTCGCCGATTTCCGGGGCAGCGAGGCCTATCGCCGCGAGATGGCCGCTGTCTTAGCCCGCCGGGCAACTCTCAAAGCGTGGCAGCAGGCGCGACGGCGGTAGTCGGATAGTCAAATGGTCGGGTAGTCGAGTAGTCAAATAGTGTGTTGCCCTTGGATAACCATACACGAAAGGAGCAACGCATATCCAATTTCATAATGCGGGCGCTGTTGCGTTACGCAATACGTAATACGAAATACGCACCCCAATTCAACCAAAACACGCTCTTAAAATTTAGAAAATGGAGATCGATGTGAATAACGTGGGAAACGATAACGTGATGGAAACGACAAAAGAACAGCGCGAATCCCTGGGCTGGTCGTACGGCGGCCAGGCGGTGATGGAAGGCGTGATGATGCGCGGGAAATACTTGGCCGCAGTCGCCGTCCGCAAGCCATCCCCCAATGGCGACGAGGCCGCCTCGGAAGAGATCGACGCGGAGGGCGATCCGAATGGAGAAGAAGCGGGGGAGATCGTCGTCAAAACTGAGGAGCTGGGAGAGATTTACCGGGGCTGGATCAGCAAGACGCCCTTCCTGCGCGGATTGCCTATGCTATGGGATGCGCTGGGCCTGGGGATGCGTGCGCTCTTCTTCTCCGCCGAGATCGTCGCCGAAGCGGAAGGCGAGGAGGTCGAGATGAACACCTCCACAGAGATTGCCATCGGTGCAATCTCCATCGCCCTGGGCTTGGGGCTCTTTATGGTGCTGCCCACCTTCGTCGCCGGCCTGATCCTCAACGAGGCGGCGAACCCGCTGCTCTTCAATCTCCTGGAGGGCGGCGTGCGATTGACGCTGATGTTGGGCTATATGATCGCCATCGCGCAGATGGAGGAGATTCGGCGCGTCTTCGCCTATCACGGCGCGGAGCACAAGACGATCAACGCCTACGAGGACGGCGCGCCCCTGACGGTCGAGGGCGTGCGGCCCTACTCGCGCCAGCACGCGCGCTGCGGCACCGCCTTCCTGCTGATCGTGGTGCTGATCTCCGTGCTGGTCTTCGCGCCGCTGGGCCGTCCCTCCCTGCCGGTGCGCATCCTCTCGCGCCTGCTGATGATCCCCGTGATCACGGGCATCGCCTACGAGTGGCTGCGCGAGGAGATGCTCGCGCCGATGCAGCCCGTCGATATCGAGGCGCGCGACGGCCTCATCCTGCCAAGCTACCTGACGCTGCCCCCGGGCAGCGACGGCAAGAATCTGCCCATGGTGCTGAACGTGCACGGCGGGCCGTGGGCGCGGGACTCCTGGGGCTATAACTCCGAAGTACAGCTGATGGCGAACCGGGGTTATGCCGTCCTGCAGGTCAACTTCCGCAGCTCCGAGGGGTTCGGCCAGGACTTCCGCAATGCCGGGCGCAAGGAGTGGGGCCGCAAGATGCAACACGACCTGACCGACGCGGTGCAGTGGGCCATCGACGAAGGCATCGCCGACCCGGACCGCATCTGCATCTACGGCGCGAGCTACGGCGGCTACGCCGCGATGGCCGGCGCGACGTTCACTCCGGACCTCTACCAGTGCGCCGTGAACTACGTGGGCGTCACCGATATCACGCTGCTTTACGACTCCAATGCGGCGTGGAAGCTGCTGCGCCCCGAACTCATCCGCGACGTGGGCGACCCGGAGGAGGAACGGGAGATGCTGGAGGCACGCTCGCCCATCAACCACGCGGACAAGATCGAGGTGCCGATCCTGATGGCCTACGGCCGGGAAGACCCCCGTGTGGTGCTCGACCATGCCCTGAACTTCGAGAAAGAGCTCGAGAAGCACGACGTCGAGTACGAACTGATCATCAAGGACAACGAGGGCCACGGCTTCGCCAAGTTCGAGAACCAGGTGGAGTGGTACACGACGCTCATCGATTTCCTGGACGACAACCTGAAAGGCCCGGACCGCAGCTAGCCGCGGCAGCGTAACGCCGGCTCGCCCGGCCAGTTGCGAAGGGCTCTCATCTATACGGCTCCCCTAGGGGAGCCGTTTTCGTCATGAAAACAATAACCTGCGAAACCGTCTCTGCGGCAACGCAATAAACCCTCCGTTGTTGTCAGGGTGCAACATAAGTACTCCCCGCAAATTAGACACTTAAGCTGGAAATCTGCTAAATTCGATGCAGGTCGTCGTCTTGCTGCAACAGCTCGGGCGGCGCCGGATAGCATAAAAAGACTGACTAGAAACCCAATGGAAACCGTCATCCGGCGGAATCCGCCAAGTGACATCCGGGAGGCTTGGTAATGAAAACCCTGAACCTGCAACGCTGGTC
>JAAAOZ010000408.1 GCA_009908585.1 Chloroflexota bacterium | reverse complement strand
TATCCTTTTATGATCATCCGGGGCTTGGAGAGCGTGCCCAGCGTCCCAGAGAGCGAGCAATTTGCTCTAATCGAGGAGGCCAATCGGAGGCTGCAACCGCTCGGCTATGAGCGCAAGGGGATCTGGACCTTCGCGCAGGGCGAGGATGTTTATGATTCATCACGGGATGAATTGGTCGAGGATTACGTGGGATTTGGGCCGGCGGCTTTCTCCACCTACGATGATTGGAAGGTCGTCAACCCGGAACTGAGCGTCTATCTCAAGAATTGGGCCGAGGGCGAGCGGCGGATGGGCTTCATCGCGCAGAAGACGCCGGGCGCCGATGCCTGGCGTCAATTCGCGCGCCGCATCTACGACCTGCGCGGGGAAGATTTTCGCGATTTGCCGTTGTCCATTCGGGCCTTTGTAGGGCTGTTGCGGTTGAGGAATTACATCGAGGACGGTCAACTGACGCCCAAGGGCATTATGTTCGCGCACGCAATCTCCAAAGCGGTCGTGGAATCCCTGCCGTTCCCGGTGCAGAATGCGGCGTGCGTCGCCAACTATGATCGCTACGCCGCGTACAAAGCTGAGGCGATATAGGCGACGCCGGCTCACGCCGCACAGGAGATGACTTCAGGCATCGTGTTGCTCCTGTGTGTTCTCGCGCAACTTCACGTGACCTCGATGCTCTCCACGTAGAATTCCTTGCCGGCGATGACCTTGCCGCCCAGGGCGTCACATTTGGGACAGCGCCAGTCCATCCCATCGGGCGAGAACTCCGCGCCGCACGCCCGGCAGCGGAAGCGAATCTCCACACGGTGGAAGTGCAACGTCGCGCCCTCGGCGACTGTCTCCGGCGAAAGCAGATCGAAGTAGAATTGGATGGAGTCATCGACGAAGCTGGACATATCGCCGATGACCAGGTGAATGTCCGTGATCTGCTCGGCGCCGGCCTGGGCCGCGTGCTCCGTCACGATGCGCATGATGTCCTCAGTGACGGCCATCTCATGCATCGAGATCGCCCCCCGTTTCGCGCGCGATGATCTCCATCAGCCGCGCGACGGCCTGGGGGACTAATGCCGCCGTCTCATCCGACAGCCCCTCGCCGAAATCGAAATCGTGTCCCAGCAGCGAGAGCAACCTAGCTTCGGGCGCGCGGTCGTAGATCTGATGCGTCAGGGAGAGAATCGTCGAGGGATGCATCTGGTGGGAGACGAAGGGGGTCTTGAAGGTGCTCGCGATTGGTTCCTCGTGGATCAGCGCCAGGACGGTGTCGACGTGGGCATCCACGAAGATGACGAAGTCGTACTCGGCCAACGTTTCCGCCAGCTCCGGCACCAGTTGATGCAGGAGCACCGTATCCACGCGGTGGCCAAGGTCATCGAAGCCATCATCCAATGGCCCCAGCGGCGGGCGATCCAGGCGCGCGCGCAGCGCGTTGACGACCCCACGCGCGACGCCATCATCCCGCCGGAAAGCGTTGCCAAATCCGGCAATTAAGACATTTTTTTGTGTCAAATCAGCCTCCATTGTCTATCCACGTGTGACATGTCCCATCAACCGACCACGGGTCTTTTGGATTTCGCCGGACAACTCCCCAGATAGCCCTAAAAGTAGCGTAAATTTGTTCGGTTGTGGGGATTACAGACCTTTTTTACGTCGTTACTATGTTGTAGGTGGGGATAGCACGATTGCACCCGGCGAATTCCTGAAGAGCCCCGACCACAAGCGTAAGTATACTCGAATTTGGAAATAGTTCAGCGCGTCGGCGAATCTGCAAACCAGCGAATGAATGGAGGTCTGCTTGAGCAGGTTTATCGCTTTGATGTTTTGTTGCTTTGATGCTGTGATATATTGTCAGCGGGTTATCGGTTATAATGGAAGGCGGGCTTGTCTGTAAGACAAAGACATAGAGGAGGAATCGAATGGAAGAAACGCGATATGAACGACAAATCGTTATCCCGCAGATTGGGGAGGCGGGCCAGGCGCGGTTGCGCGAGGCGCGCGTGTTGGTCGTCGGCGCGGGCGGGTTGGGGTCGCCCATCGCGCTCTACCTGGCGGCGGCGGGCGTCGGCACGCTCGGCCTTGCCGACCTGGATCAGGTGAGCGTGTCGAATCTCAACCGCCAGATTCTCTACACCACCGACGACATCGGGCGCGATAAGACAGAGGCCGCCGCTGAACGCCTGCGCGCGCTCAATCCAGAGGTCGAGGTAGTGGTGCATCCGGCGGTGCGGCGCGAGGGGGGCGCAGAGCTGGCGTCGGGCTATGATCTGGTGGTGGAGGCGTGCGACTCGCTGGCGGCGAAGATGCTGGTAAATGAGATCTGCGTCGCGGCGCAGGCGCCACAGGTCTGGGCGGCGGTCTCGCGCTTCGAGGGACAACTGGGCGTCTACGCGCCGGAGCACACCTGCCGGAGTTGCATCTTCCCGCAGACGCCGGAGCCGGGCCGCTATCCCTCCCCGGCGGAGCTGGGCATCGTGGGCGCGGCCGCCGGCGTGATGGGATCGCTGGAGGCCGTGGAGGCCATCAAAGTTCTGTTGGACATCGGCAAGCCGTTGATCGATGCCATTCTGCTGTGGGAAGGATTAGCGGGCGCCTTTGATCGGGTTGAGATTCCACGAAATCCCGATTGTCCCTGTTGCGGATAAATCGTGAAACACCATCATTGAGTCATTTGGAAAGAGAGGGGGAAGGATATGAGAATCATTGTAGCGTTGATTGCAGCCTATTTGCTTGGCTCGATACCATCGGGCCTCTTTTGGGGACGGATCATAAAGCACATTGACGTGCGAGAGCACGGCAGCGGGCGCACCGGCGGGACAAACGTCTGGCGCACGTCGGGCTTCTGGGCCGCGTTCCTCACCGCGATCTGCGACGGCCTGAAGGGCGCCGCCGGGATTTGGGTCGCGCGGGCGCTGGGCGTGTCGTCGTGGGGCGTCGCCTTGGCCGGGACGGCGGCGGTGTTAGGGCACAACTACTCGCTTTATCTCAAGTTCCACGGCGGCGCCGGCACGATGATCAGCATCGGCATCGCGGCGACCCTGTGGGGGATCGCATTGCCCACATTGGTGCTTGCGGGCGTCGGGATGGGGCTATTGGTCGGGCACGCCTCCGTCGCTTCCATCTTGATCGCGGTGCTGTTGCCCGTCCTCTTCCTGCTGCGCGGGGAAATCCCCTACACGATTGGCTTTGGCTTGCCGACAATGGCGCTCACGCTGTGGGCTTTGCGCCCGAACATCGAACGGTTGCGTCACCGCGCCGAGCGCTTTTTGCCCATCTACCAGGAGAAACCGCCGCCGATTTCACTCTCCAACCATCCGGCCCACGAGAAGAAGTAGTGAGGCTTTTTGTCGATGTTCTGCTATCTTTTAAACAGCTGTATAACAGATGTTAACGCCGTTGTGTCTTTTGGATTTTGCCGGACACTTCCCCGGATAGCCCTAAAAGCAGCGAAGATTTTCGCGCTTGTGGGTCTCTCAGACCTTTTTCGCGTCGTTACTAGGTTGAGGGGGGGGGCGCAATAGCGCTTGGCAGATTGTACCCGGCGAATTCCTGAAGCGTCTGGTGAATTAGATAGATGGGAGGTGGTTTGGGGAGAAATAACACCTGTCATCGCTTTATAGATGTCGTAAAATGAAAGGGCGTGGCAAAGACAGCACAAAGAAAGGGAGGTGATGATCAATATTTGCGAGAATGCATTTGCGTTTGATTAAGTTACAACTTTCAAGTAAATAGTACATTAGGAGGAGTTAGGAACATGAGTAAGAGTAAGTTTCGTGTTAGGGGATCGCTGGCAGTGATGTTGGCCTTTGCGCTTATCATAGCCTTTGCTACTCCCATAGCTGCTGATAGTCCTTCCGTCTTCATCAACGAGATACATTACGACAACGATGGGTCCGATACAAATGAAGGTGTGGAAATTGCCGGTCCGGCAGGCACCGATCTCACGGGCTGGCAGCTTGTTCCCTATAATGGGAATGGTGGTGGGCAATACAGCCCGGCTAATCTTAGCGGCACCATTCCCGATCAACAGAATGGGTTTGGAACACTTTGGGTTCCCGTTGACGGCCTTCAAAATGGCTCACCAGATGGCATAGCCCTCGTCGCGCCCGGCGACGTGGTAATACAATTCCTCAGTTATGAGGGAGATTTTGCAGCCACAGATGGTCCGGCTAATGGAATGACCAGCACCGATATTGGCGTTTCAGAAGGTGGTAGCACTCCTGAGGGCTATTCTTTGCAGTTACAAGGAATAGGCGATAGCTACGACGATTTTACTTGGAGTGATCCTATTCCTCACACCAGAGATACTGCAAACACAGGGCAAACCCTCCAAGAAGTAAATGCCTTCTCCATCTCCAAATCTGCCCCCAGCACAGTCTCCCCCGACGAAGTCTTCACCTACACGCTCGTTGTGCAGAATAACACTGGCGTCACCCCGGCCACGACCACGATCACGGACATGGTACCCGACGACGCCGCTTTCATCGTGGCCTCCAACGGCGGCGTTGAGTCCGGGGGGCTTGTCTCCTGGGCCGTGGATAATTTCGCCGATGGCGCCACGATTACCCGCACCTTCCAGGTGATGGCTCCCGGCACGCACGGCACAGAGATCCAGAACGTTGAGTACGGCGTCAGCGGCGGCGATGATTGGCCCACACCTACGATGGGACTGACGCGGACGACGATGGTCGTCGGAGACTGTGATTCGATCTATAACATCCAATACCCCGGCGGTGATTCCTTGTGCGTTGGTGAGATGGTGACAGTCACAGGAACCATCTATGGGGTTTACGGCTCTGATTTTGCCATGGCGGAGGCCGCGGGCGCTTGGCAGGGGATCTATGTGGATCACAGTGGTAGTTACACGCCCACGGTAGGGCACGAAGTTCAGGTGCAAGGCACCGTAGAGGAAAACTACGGGTTCACGCGAATCGACTATGTTACCCACACAGTGTTGATGACCGGCACGACGCCCTATACGCCTAGCGTGATCAGCACAGCTGAAGCAGCCGACGGCGAGGCTTACGAAGGCGTCCTGGTCGAGGCGCAGGATGTGATCGTCTCTGATGAAGATCTTGGATATGGCGAGTGGGGCGTGGACGATGGTAGTGGTCAGGTCTATGTCGATGACGCTGGTATGGGGGCCTACACGTATGCCCCTATAGATGGCGACGCGCTGGACTTAGTGCGCGGGATGCTCAACTACAGTTATAGCAACTATAAGATTGCCCCGCGCGGCGACAATGACATCGTCGAAGCTACCGGCTCCGGCCTGCTGCTTGACAAACACGCGCCAGCCTTCACGCCGCCCGGCGAGGCCTTTACCTACACCCTTACCGTTGAGAATCAGACCGCGCAAACGCTTGGAGATCTCTGGATCAGCGACACCCTCCCGCTTAGCCTCACCTACGCCCGCTCGAACCCGGCGGGGACGTGGGATGAAGCGTCACACACCATCACCTGGACCGAATCGTCCAGCATCACCCACGACAGCACGCTGACCTACACCTTAGTCGTCACCGCGCCGGCGGCGATGACCGTGGTCAGCAACACCGACTACATGGCCTGGTCCTCCGATTGGCTCACGCCGACGATGGGCGAGCCGGTCGAGACGTTGATCCGCGGCATTAACACCATCTATGAACTTCAATACACCGATGATCCCAGCGGTGATTCGCCCTACGATGGCCAAAACGTTGCCACCGAAGGCATCGTGACGGCCCGCTTCAGCGATTGGGTCTTCATCCAGGACGGAACAGGAGCATGGAACGGGATTGTCCTTTACAAACCGGCGTCTTATCCTGATATTGGCGACCATGTCCGTGTTTTTGGAACCGTCGAGGAAGGATATGACTTAACACGGTTTGCTACCAAAGCCAGTGTTACCGTTCTGAGCTCCGGTAACGCCTTACCTGAACCCGAGCTTCTAGATACAGGCGATGTAGCTCAGGAGCAGTGGGAAAGTGTACTGGTGCGAGTAGAAGACGTCACCGTTACTGACGATAATCTGGGGTATGGTGAGTGGGAGATTGACGATGGTAGCGGCCCTATTGTTGTAGATGACTTGGCCGATTACAATTATTCTCCCACCGACGATGATGAACTTGGCTTTGTGCAAGGGCCGCTCCACTACAGCTTTGGCGCTTTCAAGATTGAACCGCGTGGTGATGCTGATATCGATTTTAGTGAGTTGACGATTAGCAAAAATGCTATAGCTCACGTAGGGCCAGGCGATACATTCACCTACACTTTGACCATCGAAAACAAGCTGGGCTTCGATATGAACAATGTTGTCATCACCGACACTATACCCACCAGCACTACCTTTGCCTATGGGCTGGACGATGGTGTGGCGTCAAACGGAGTGGTAAGCTGGGCTTTGGACAACATCGCCAATGGTGAAACCATCAAAGTCAGATTCGTCGTCACTGTCGCTGGTAATCTCGGTGATGTAATCGTCAACTCTGACTATGCCATACGCGCCGATAACTTCATCACGCCCACTTTTGGTACATCTGTCAACACCTTCATTGGCGACTTCCGAATTTACCATGCTCAGGGCGAGGGTTTTGTCAGCCCCTACCTGGGCCAAGAGGCCACTGTGGAAGGCGTTGTTGTTGCCGATTTCCAGGCCGGTGACGAGATGAGTGGGTTCTTTATGCAGGATCCGCTTGGCGACGATAACCCGCTAACCTCAGACGGCATCTTTGTCTACGCTCCTGGTATGGCTGATATCGATGTTGGTTATCGCGTGCGCGTGACTGGTGTCGTCGAAGAAGAGGATGACCTGACGCGACTCAGTGACATCAGTGCGTTGACCGTGCTGGATACGATGGCCTTGGTACCGCCGGCGACCGAGATTACTTTGCCGGAGCCGACCGATGGCTATATGGAGCGCTACCCAAAATTACTTCCAGGGCCGCTTTGGGCAGGTGACGTTGGCCGCCGGCGGCAGGATGTACCAGCCGACCAACCTCTATCGACCCGAAAGTCCCGAGGCCGAAGCGCTGGCCGCCGAAAACGCGCGCCGCCTGTTGGTCTTGGATGATGGCAGCAGTGTTCAGGACCCCGACCCCATTCCTTACATTGAGGAAGGCAATACGTTGCGGGCCGGTGATGTCGTGGCAGCCAATATGACCGGTGTGTTAGCGGAAGGGGCCATCAACACCAAT
>JAAAOZ010000102.1 GCA_009908585.1 Chloroflexota bacterium | reverse complement strand
TATTCTGATTGTATATGCGATGGAGGTTTTGCAACATTAAGACGCCTTGTTGTGTGCCTCCTGAGCCCAGGGCCCGGGCTTGTGCTCGTCCTACACCATTATCGGCGACCTGGATGTGAATATATTCGGGTTCTTCATGGATGGATACCTTTACCCAACCTTTCCCCAGGCGATTGCGAATGCCGTGTTCGATGGCATTTTCCATGTGAATTTGGATTTGCATTAGGGGAATTTGGATGGAGGCCAGATGTCCGAGGGAGTTGGGAGAAGGTATGTTACACTTTAATTCGTCTCCGTACCGAATTTGCTGAACGTAGACGTAATTTTGCACCAGGTTCAATTCTTCTTTTAGTGTGTGAAAGGGGGTTCCCTGTCGACTCTGGGTAAACACCATGCGGATATTTTCGGATATTCGATCGATCATTTGCACGGCATCTTTGTCACTTCTCATTTTTGACTGCAGCCAGTGAAGGGCATTATTGATAAAGTGGGGGTTTAGTGCGCTGGAGATGGCTTTGACCTGCATTTGGTCCAGCTCGCCTTTTAGTTGAGATAGCTGGAGTTCGGATTGTTTGATTCGATACTTTGACTGGTATTGGAAATAGAGAATGATAAACACACCCAGGAAGAAGAAACCGATCAGGCCCATCCAGAACAGGGGATTCTCGACCAAAATGAAAGGCACTTCCAGGCTCAGCGTGCGGATATCCGAAATTTGATTGTTTTTTATAGCCTGAAAATCCAATGTGTAGGATCCCGGCGCCAGATAATCAATCCGAATGCTTCCCGACTCGGGCACATCGAGAAAGTCGCCTTTTTTTTCATTGCTTTTTTGGAGTCGATAGCGGAAATCCACATTGTCGTTGAGGTAGCCTGAAAAGCTTTGGCGGACATCGAGTTGAAGGGATCGTTTCTTCGTGGGGAGTTCGAGGTGGTCACCGTTTTGTAGCGTTACCTCCTCATTTCCGGCTGTTATTTCATCGATGACGATAGAGACGGGCAGGGTATCAAATACGAGGTTTTTCATATCAATCCGAAGCGCTCCGCGGTCTTTTCCGATCCACAGATAGCCTTTAGAATCTAAGTAGAGCGCATTCTGCTCACCGGCGCCTCCATGGGCTGGATCGCTGGTGTCGAAGAAAAAGAGATCGGGTTTTTCTTGGGTGTAGAAAGAGTTTAGGTTCATGAAGGCGTGGCCGTTTTGGCCACCGATCACCAGATAGTCATCGTATATTAGCAATCCATTTACTTTGTCATTTGTAACATTACCCAAGTCAACTTTTTTTGCCTTTTTGTGCAATGTGGAGTCATTTAGTTTGATCTGGTCTGGATTTCGAATTAGCTTTAGCCCGTCATGGCATCCCAGCCAAAGATGGCCCCGCTCATCAATGATAGAGCTGGAGATTTTGAATGGACTATTGGGATAGTCGCTGTTCTTCCAGGTGCGGGCAGTATCTAATTGTGGGTCGTACAAAGCGATGCCTGCGGAAGGTCGTCCGCACCACAAACGTCCCTTCTTGTCTTTCGAAACGGTGAGTACATTGGTGAGTTCCAGACCTTTATCTTCACCAATTAACTTCCAATCTCCACCTTCAACTTTTAACGTTCAACTCGCAACTTGTAACTGATGTATGAGGTGACTATGCCCAAACTACACATCGTCGTCTGTGTCAAAATCGTGCCCAAGCCGGAAGAGGTGCGGGTCGATGCGGAGACCTGGCGCTTAGATCGCGGCGACGCGCGCTCGGAGATCAATCCGCCGGATATGAACGCGATGGAGGTGGCGCTGCGCCTGAAGGATCACCACGACGCGCGGGTGAGCCTCCTCTCGATGGGGCCGCCCTTCTTCACGCCGCTGCTGCGCGTCGCGCTGGCCATGGGCGCCAACCACATCCACCTGCTCAGCGACCGCGCCTTCGCCGGCGCGGACACGCTGGCGACGACCTACACGCTGGCGCGGGCCATCGAGACATTGGGCGACGTCGATCTGGTGATCTGCGGCGAGGAATCCTCCGACGGCGCAACGGGGCAGGTGCCGGCCGGGCTGGCCGCGTGGTTGGACTGGCCCCAGATCACGATGGTGAACGAGGTAACGCTGGACACGACCTCGGCGACGGTCCAGGGCCGCCGCGAGTTGGAGGGCGGCCACGAGGTGTTGGCCGCGCCGTTGCCCGCCGTGCTCTCGGTGCAGACCGCCGCGAACGAGCCGCGCTTTATGGACTTCGATCTGAAGCCGTGGGCCTTCGCGGAGGGGCGCGCGACCGTCTGGGATCAAGCGGCCTTGAGCGCCGACGCGGCCTACTTGGGCATCGACGGCTCGCCGACGCAGGTCTCCGGCCTAACGGAGGCGCCAACCCGCGCGCGCAAGCGTGAGATGTTGGAGGGGACGGTCGATGAGATGGTGACGCAACTATCCGCCTTATTGGCGCGCTGGGAATTGTGAACCTTTCTCCTTTGGCTCTTCAGGAATTCGCCGGATGCAATCATACCATCCCCACCCACAACCCAGTGACGACGCGAAAAAGGTCTGTAATCCCCACAAACACGCAATTCTTGGCTACTTTTAGGGATACAGAGGGGGTTGCCCGGCAAAATCCAAAAGACCCTCTCCTTTTTGGGGTTCGGGGTTGCCAAAACGATTGGTTATGGTATACTTCGCATTGAGTTGATCGCGGGCCGATGCGAATGCTACGGTCGGTCGGTTTTCGAGACAAAAAGGAGTTAAGAGAGTGTTAGAGAAAGCAGAAAAGCAGGAAATTATTCAGGAGTATGCCCGCAAACCAGGAGATACGGGATCGCCTGAGGTGCAAGTCGCCATCTTGACGGCCCGCATCAAGCAGTTGACCGAGCACTTGAAGATGCACAAGAGCGATGAGGCGTCACGGCTCGGTTTGTTGAAGATGGTGGGTAAGCGACGTCGGCAGCTTCGTTACCTTCAAAACAAAGACCTTAATCGCTATCGCACCCTGATTCAACGCCTTGGACTCCGTAAGTAACGACGCAATTCGTTTGTTTTTAGTGATGTAATAATAAACGAGTAGATGCGGGATTTCCCCATCTACTCGTTTGCCTGTAACAGAGATTCGGCGCTCGCGCCTAAAAAGGTGTGACGCGCATAAATCTATATCCGTATACCTATTCTTTAGCCGGTTGAGCTGGCGCGCAGCGAAGGTGAGGAATTGGTGTTTGCGGTGCAAGTTAATATCGTGAGGCTTGCACAACAGATCCCAGTTTCTAACCTTCCTTCGGCCACGCGAGACCGAACAGGAGGTTAATTGTGTTTGACGAACATACCTTTAGTACGACGTTAGGTGATCAGGAGATCACCTTTTCCACGGGCAAAATTGCTCGTCTGGCCGGCGGCGCGGTCATCGCGAAAAGCGGTGAGACCGTATTGCTGGCGACGGCGACGATGTCCGACCCACGGGAAGGCATCAGCTTCTTCCCGTTGACCGTGAACTTCGAAGAGCGGCTCTACGCTGCTGGCCGGATCCCCGGCTCGTTCTTCCGCCGCGAGGGGCGCCCCTCCGAAAAGGCGATTTTGACCAGCCGGCTGATTGACCGCCCGCTGCGTCCACTCTTCCCCAAGGATATGCGCAACGATGTGCAGATTATCCTCACCCCGCTTTCCCAGGGCGAAGAGGAACACGCCGACATCTTGGGCGTGATCGCCGCATCGGCCGCGCTGATGATTTCCGATATCCCCTTCGATGGGCCGGTGGCCGCGGTGCGGATCGGTTATGTGGATGGCGAACTGATCGCTAACCCGACCATCAGTCAGATGGAGGAGAGCACGTTAGATTTGCGCGTTGCCGGCGGCGAGGATGCCATCATCATGGTGGAAGCTGGCGCCGATGAGGTCGACGAAGCGTTGATGATCGACGCCATCGAGTTGGCCCATGAATCGTTCCAGGACGCCATCCAGATGCAGAAAGAGATGCGCGAGGCAATCGGTAAGTCCAAGCGTGACGACTATCCCCGCTTTGGCACGCCGGACGCCGTAGTCGAAAAGGTCGAGGCGATAGCCACGGATCGTTTGCGCGATCTGTTGCGAGAGACGCAGCTCAAAGAGGATCGTGATGCGGCCCTCTCCCAAGCCGAAGAGGACGTGAAGGCGGAGTTGGCCGAGGAGGCCGAGGCCAACGGATGGGATGAAGGTGACATCCACGACGCGTTCGAATCCGCGGTCAAGAAGGTGGTGCGCGAGCGCATTTTGAGCGACGACGTCCGCCCCGATGGCCGCGATCAGCGCACGATCCGCGCGCTGGACGCCGAGGTGGGGCTGATGCCCCGTCCGCACGGCACGGGTCTCTTCACCCGTGGCGAGACGCAGGTGTTGAGCTTGGCCACGCTCGGCATGCCGGGCGAAGAGCAGACACTGGATGATCTCTTTCCAGAAGAAACCAAGCGCTACATTCACCATTACAACTTCCCGCCGTTCTCCACGGGCGAGACCTGGTTTTTGCGCGGGCCGCGCCGCCGAGAAATCGGGCACGGCGCCCTGGCCGAGCGCGCTCTAGAACCGGTCCTGCCGACGCAGGAAGAGTTCCCCTACACGATCCGCGTGGTCAGTGAGGTTATGTCCTCGAACGGCAGCACCTCGATGGCCTCGGTGTGCGGCAGCACGCTCTCGCTGATGGATGCGGGCGTGCCGATCAAATCACCGGTCGGCGGCATCGCGATGGGCCTGGTCAGCGACGGCGAGCGCTATCGCGTCCTGACCGACATCCAGGGAATGGAAGATCACCTGGGCGATATGGACTTCAAGGTCACCGGAACGCGCCAAGGCGTCACGGCCCTTCAGATGGACATCAAAATCAAGGGCGTGACCCGCGCGATCCTTACCGAGGCGCTGGAGCAGGCCAAGGAAGCCCGCTTGCAGATCTTGGACGTCATCGAAGGGACGATCCCTGAGCCGCGCGAAGAACTATCGACCTACGCGCCTAAGATGCTCACCATCAAGATCGATCCAGAGATGATCGGCTTGATCATTGGGCCTGGCGGCAAGCACATCCGCGCCACGCAGGAAGAGTACGATGTCCAGATCGATGTCGAGGAAGATGGCACGGTCTTCGTCGCTGCTGAGTCGGGATCAGGCGCACAAGAGGCCATCGAATACATCCGCACCATCACAACGCCGCCGGAAGAGGGCAAAATCTACACCGGGCGCGTTGTGCGCATCACCGACTTCGGCGCTTTTGTGGAGATTCTGCCCGGCACCGATGGTCTCGTGCACATCTCCCAGCTCTCCGATGAGCACGTGCGCAGCGTCGAGGACGTTGTCAACGTGGGCGATGAGGTGTTGGTGATGGTCACCAACGTCGGGCGCGATAACAAGATCCGCCTCTCCCGCAAGGCCGTCATCAACGGCTGGACGTTGGAAGAGGCCCGGGAAGATGATCAGCCGAAGCGTTCCTCGCGCAAGCGTCGTTCCCCGCGCCGTCGCTAGTCGGCAATCGAGATCACGAGGAGGATAGATTGCGATGGAAACACAACCTAAGATGAAGGTGTTAGCGGAATCCGAGAACTACACAGTGTGGGTTTCGCAAGAGCCAGACCAAGAGGAAATCTATCACATCGAGCTGGGTAACACCACCTATCACCTCTTTCCAGATGAATGGGAAGAATTTGCCCAAATGATTTTGGAAGCGGTTCGTTAACCGACGACCATCAACGGCGACGTACAGTCAACTTCAACACAGCGCACGGGGTGAAATTCCCCGTGCGCTTTTACATCTATCGAAACCAGCTATCGTTTTATGATATAATTATAATGAAAGTCCGGTATAATTAGGTTAGGCTGCATGTAAGTCAATATAATTAAAGTCTTTATCACTTTTGAGAAATTTTGTATGTCAGGTATAGCAAAATAACGGATCATATTGTATGATAAATTTAATAGGACGTATTGTAATAGGATATCGGAACACTTATGTTGTTGGACCTGTGAGGGTAGAATTATGGCGGTACCATTGAACAAGTTCACGCCGGAAGCACAAGAGGTCCTGAGGTTTGCGCAGATGGAAGCTTCGCGTATGCGACACGCCACGATTGGACCTGAACACATCTTATTGGGCATCCTCCTGGAGGGCGAGGGGATCGCAGGGCGCGTCCTGCGTGATATGGGCCTCCGGCCCGGCAAAGCGCAGCAGACCGTCGCGCGCCTTTCAAGCTCGCCTCCTCTGCGCGCCTCGGAGCCTGAGCTGCGTCAGAGCACCAAGTACCTGATTCAAATTGCGTTGGAGGAGTCACAGCGACGAGAAAGTGGTGCGGTGGATACGCAGCATCTCCTGTTGGCGCTCCTACGTCAGCAGGAAGGCGTCATCCTCGCGGTGCTGACCCAGGCGGGACTTTCGGTCAAGACGATTCGGCGGCGGCTGGAGCGATTTATGCCGGTGCATCCCAGCGGGGAGACATCCTCGCGCAGCGCATCGCCGCGCAAATCGAAGCGATCCAGTTCGCGCAAAAAAGAGACGCTCTTGACCCAGGTGGCGATGGATTTGACGCAGATGGCCGAGGAGGGCCGCCTTGATCCCGTCATTGGGCGCTACAAAGAGATTGAGCGCGTGATACAGATCCTCGCGCGGCGCACCAAGAATAATCCGGCCTTGATTGGCGAGCCGGGCGTTGGCAAGACGGCCATCGTCGAGGGGTTGGCGCAACGGATCATTTCCGGCGGCGTGCCCGGCCCGGTGCTGGGCAAGCGCCTAATTCAATTGGATGTCGGCTCTCTGGTCGCGGGCACGATGTATCGCGGCCAATTTGAGGAGCGCTTGAAAAAAGTACTGCAAGAGTTAAAGGACAGCGACACTATCGTCTTCATTGATGAGGTGCATATGTTGGTGGGCGCCGGCTCCGCCGGCTCATCCATGGATGCCGCCAATATCCTCAAACCGGCGTTGGCCCGTGGTGAACTTCAATGCATCGGGGCGACGACGTTGGACGAATACCGCAAACATATCGAATCGGATGCGGCGTTGGAGCGGCGTTTCCAGCCCGTGCTGGTCGATGAACCGGCGGTGGAACAGACGATCAAGATTCTACGTGGCATCAAGCATGCCTACGAACAACATCATAATCTCCGCATCAGCGACTCGGCCATCGAGGCGGCGGCGCGCCTCTCCGCGCGCTACGTCACCGAGCGCAATCTGCCCGACAAAGCCATCGA
>JAAAOZ010000084.1 GCA_009908585.1 Chloroflexota bacterium | reverse complement strand
CCAATCCAGCCATCCACGCTTCTTCGGCTGGGATTTCCTCTTCTTCTTCAATAATCTCTTCGCTCTCTTCGATAACAGCGGCTTCTGCCTCTTCTCCTCGCATCTCGCGGAGCCAGTCCGGCATCTCGGCCTCTTCTCCCTCTTCCACGGAGGCCTCTATTGTCTCAGCAGCGTCGAGGCTGACCTCGAACTCTTCCGTTGTTTCCTCGATCGCTTCTGCCGCCTCTTCTTCCCCGAAGCCGCTCAACCAATCCTCTTCCTCTTCGTCCTCGCCGAGGGGGCCGAGTTCGCTGAGCCAGTCAGGCATCTCGATTTGGGATTCAAGTTCGGCCGTCACATCAACCAGGCGGACTTCCTCGTCGGTCATTTGGGGCGCTGCTTCGGAGACGCCGATGCTAACGGAGGCGCTTTCGAGTCTTTGGAACCATTGGGATTTTTGATCAACGTCCAATGCCTCCGGATCGTAGGTCAGCCGTTCTAACGTGACCTCCCGTGGCTCTAAGAGGGTCTGAGTACCGAACATCTCCTCCGACGTGCGATTTTGGAGATCGATCTCTTGGGCCGTTTGGAGATAGAGTTGGCCTTCCTCTTGCCCGCTGTTCACCCACAGGGTGCCCAGCAGCAGATTGGCCTTGAGGCAATAAGGGAGGTAATCCAAGATCTGTTGGCACGTGTCAGCGGCCTGAACGATTTGGTTGTCTTTGTAATAGGCCTCGGCCAGCGTCAATTGTAGATCTACCCGCTCAGGTTCTTCCTCCAGCAGGCTGCGTAACTCCTCCACGGCGCGACTGGTGAGATTCCCGCGCATGTAGAGTCGGGCCAGGGCCGCGCGGTTGAGCGGGATATAATCGGGGCGCAGGCCGTCGCGTTGTCCGTAGAGGCGGGCCAATTCGTCGGCCAGATCGGTGTTGCCGGGATGTAACTCGTAAGCGCGTTCCAGATTCCAGATGGCCGCGTCGAGGTTGTCGAGCTGGTCGTGCGCCAGCCCCAGGCCGATGCGAGCCATCATGTGCTCTGGATTGGCCGCTAAGACGCGGCGAAACATCTCGATGGCCAGCTCAGGCATCCGATTATCTAACATCATCTTGCCGATGAGGTAGTAAATGCCGTAGTAGCTGGGATGTTGTTTGAGGATGTTCCGGATGTGGGCTATCGCCTCGATGTATCTAGAGGCCTCGATGAGTTGGTCTACTTCTTCTTCATAAGTTTGTAATGTGACTTCGGCCACAATCTACCTCCTTGCAGATATCCCCACTGTTCCTGATGGGTATATCCTGGGGTCTGAATACATTAGAAATTGAGGACAGAACGTTTGGTGTCTCCCCCCGACTGTAGTCGGGACATCTACTTGTGTTTTCATTATGCTATGGGTTTGCGGAAAAGTCAAAATAAGGATTGGAGGTTGGAGGTTGGAGGATATTGGAGGCGACAGCTTGTCAATTTTATCAAATTTATTATCATGGGGCCAGTATGTGGTTAAATATCGAGTTGGGTCAGAGCTTGTCTTTCCCATTCCATGTGATAGAATCTTCGTGTCGCCCCCGTCCCTCATTGGACGGGGTGTGTCGCTTTAGAGCATAATCCGTGAAATTCGTGTAAAATGGACAAAAAATTGGCGGACAGGGCCCTTTTTGATGATGGCTCGTCCACGTTAGGGTCTAACCCGTCAAATTCGTGTAGAATGGACAAAAACTTAGCGGACAAGACCCTTTTTTGATGATGGCTCGTCCACGTTAGGGCCTAACCCGTGAAATTCGTGTGGAATGGACAAAAACTTAGCGGACAAGACCCTTTTTTGATGATGGCTCGTCCACGTTAGGAGGTAGCTAAAAACTATGAGTGATGAATATCAACCAACAGAAATGCTGGATTCTCAACCGGAATTGGATTCGCAGCCGGAGTTAGAGGGCGTCGAGCCGGAGTCGGATGTGGCGCCGGCGGCTGCATCGGAAGAGTCGGCGCCAAATGCGATGGCCTCGAAGATGGACGCTTCTGCATCGGAAACGATAGAAGTATCGGCTGAAGAGAAGCCTGAGGTTACAGAGGCGGCGAAGACAGAGGAGACCGAGTCGGCGCCGGAGGCCGAGGAGGTGACATCGGCAGGTTTGGCGATGTCAGTGGCGGAAGGTGATGCGGCGGAGGTGGAGGTTCCAGCTGAGGCTGAGGCCCCGGCGGATGCAGAGGCCGCAGCGGAGGCCTCAGACGAGGTGGGGGCCTCAGACGAGATTGACGACTCGCGATTTGTGAGCATCGCCGATATGGAGGGCGACAAGCCCTCGGTGATGGATCGGGTCGGCGCCGCGCTGGGGGGTGTTGGCGCGCTCTTGGAGGGACGCGGGTGGATCGCCGGGGGCGTTGTGGGGCTTTTACTGATTGCCTTGCTCTTCCTGCCGCCGATCTCGCTGGCGCAGCGGATTATGGACGGCGGTGGATACGAGGCGCTGAATGCTGAGAATCCCTCGTTGACCCATCCTGATGGCTTGACTGTGCACAGGGCGGATGGCGAGGAGCAGAAGCTGCAACTTAAGCTCTCCTCGATTCCCCAAGCTGAATTTGTGGAGGGCACGGAAGAGGCGCCGGAGTATGTGAAGGCGGCAGCTGCTGCGGTGCCGGCGCATCTGGAGCCAAAGAGTCCTTTCTATGTGGTCGAGACCCGTAGTAAGGAACCCGGCCCCGCCAAGTTAGATGTGGTGATCCCCAATGCGTCGGAGCCGTGGGAGACGTTGGACCTCTACACGTGGGATGGGGAAGCGTGGCAATGGCTGCCCACGCGCTTGGATCGCAGTCGCGAGATGTTGGTGACTGAGGTGGCTGAGGCGCCGTCCTCGGTGATGGTGATGCAGAGCGGCATCGTGCAACAGCGCGTCGCGGCGGTCGTGGAGCAATTCCCGCTGGGCGAGATGGCCCAGGTGCTGACGGAGGCCGATGTCCCCGGTATGTTGATCGGGACGGTGGGCGGCTTGACCGGCGACGCGACCAAATTGCCGATGGCCGGATCGGGCGGCGATGTAGCTGTTGCGCCCGTGGTGCGCAATTGGGTCGAGGGGCGCCAGGCCAACTGGGCGCTCGTCAGTGATATGCTCAATATGGAAGCGGATCGTCAGGCGCACGTGGAGAATTTGGTGGGGCTGGTTCAGAGCGGCGGCTATGCCGGTCTGGTGGTTGATTATCAAGATGTACCGGCGGAGGATCGCGAAGCCTACGCCAACTTCATCACCGAATTGGGCGCGGCCCTCCACGCGGAGGATCTCTGGCTGGCCGTGGTGGTCGATGCGCCGCAGCAGAACGCGGATGATTCGTGGGCGACTGAGGGCTACGATTGGGCCAAGCTCGGCGCTGCCGTCGATCAACTCCGCGTTGTGATGCCCCTTGATCCGACGACCTACACGCCCGGTGGCGAGGTGGAGCAGATGCTCGCCTGGGCGACCTCTCAGGTGCAGCGCTATAAGCTGATGCCTGTCTATTCGACGCTGAGCACGGATGGGGAACAGTTCATCACCTTTGATGAAGTTTTGGCGCCGATAGGGGATTTGCAGGTCATGGAGACGGTCACCGAGAGCGTGGAGCCGGGCACAGCCCTGAATTTTCAACTGGGCGAGGCATCCGCAGAGGTGGAGACCGATTCGACAATCAATGCGACCCAGATCACGGTGGGGGAGCAATCCATGTGGTTGGGCACGCCGGAATGGCTCCGCGCGCGAATGGATCTCGCCTCTCGTTATCACCTCGGTGGCGTCGTGTTGCACGATCTCCAGGCCGAAGGTAACGTTGATAACCTAGTTTCGGCGGTGGCCGATTACCAAGCGCAGGTGGCCGCGTCCTCGTACACGGTGCCGGAGGTTGTGTGGGAGATCACCGATCCCCAGGGCGAGGCGGTCGAGACCAAGACGCCGTTGACGCAGCCGCAGCTTTCGTGGACAGCGCCGGATATCACCGGCACCTACGAGGTGCAGGCGCGCGTGGCCGGTATGGCCAAGGGCGGGATGTCCTTTGATGTGGCGACGCGCGAGGTGGTGACCGATACCGAGTCCCCCGCCGGCGAACTGGCCGAGGGGGAGGATGAAGACGGAATATCCACCGCCGGTGCGGATGCGCCAGCATCCGAAGAGGACGATGACGACGCCGACACCGACGCCGAGGCGGAGGATGACCTGCTGCAAGCGGCCTTCGTGACCGACGTCTCCGTGCCGGATAACACCCGCTTCGAGAAGACATGGCGATTGCGCAACAGCGGGGATCGCGCGTGGCCGGAGAGCACGGTGTTGGCCTTCGAGAGCGGCGATCAGATGACGGATGTCTCTGAGGTGCCGGTGGGAGAGGTTGAACCGGGCGCTGATGTGGACATCAGCGTGGAGATGACCGCGCCGGAGGAAGATGGCGCCTTCGAAGGCGTATGGCGCCTCCAGGCGGATGGCAAGAGCATCGAGGGGGGCGGCGTCATTGTTCTTATCAAGGCTGGGGAGGATCAAGCTTCCACCTCGCCGCCGCCGGCCGCTCCCGCTCCCATTGCCGATGCGGGCGGCTTCGAGCTGGGCGGCCACGTGCGGGATTTGGGACTGCCCTATGCGGATAAGATGCACTATTCTGGGATGAATTGGATCAAGGTGCAGGTACACTTTAACGAGGATGCGGCGTGGCTGGTCAACGTCGCGCACTCGAACGGCTTCAAGATCCAGTTGAGTGCGTTGGGCGGGCCTAATATGGTCGTCGAACCGGACTTCCACGCGAAATATTCAAGCTGGGTGGCTAGTATGGCGGCCGCCGGCGCGGACGCCATCGAGGTCTGGAATGAGCCGAACATCGACCGCGAGTGGCAGACTGGGCACATCAGTCCGCAGGCGTACAAGGAACTGCTGTGCGCCTCGTACAGCGCGATCAAGGCCGCGAATCCCGGCACAGCCGTCATCAGCGCGGCGCCGGCGCCGACCGGCTACTTCGGCGGCTGCGGCGCCGCCGGATGTGATGATCAGCCGTGGATGCAGGGGCTATATAACGCGGGCGCCGCGAATTGTATGGACTATATCGGAGCACATCATAACTCCGGCGCGACCTCACCTTCGGCCCGCTCTGGGCACCCTGCCAATCCCGGCGACACGCATCACTCCTGGTTCTTCTTGCCACAGACAGAGCTGTACTACAATGTTTTCCAAGGGACGCGGCAGTTGTTCTACACCGAAATGGGCTACGCCTCCCAGGAGGGCGTTCCGACATTCTCGGATCAGTTCGCTTGGGCGCGCGGCACGACGAACGCGCAGCAGGCCGCGTGGTTGGCCGAAGCGGTGCAGTTGGGCATCAATACCGGGATGGTGCGTTGCATCATCGTGTGGAATATTGACTTTTCGCGCTATGGCTATGATCCTCAAGATGGCTTCGCGATCATCCGGCCCGGCGGCGGTTGTCCGGCGTGTGAGTCCTTGCACAATGTGCTGGGCACGCGGTGATGTGTCGCATCCGGTAACATAATTTCAACGCCTGCTCGGAGATTCTCCGGGCAGGCGCTTTTTTATGGAAATTGGAGAGAGAATGCCAGAAAAAGTTCAGGTTGTCGATCAGGATCAGGTTGGGGTTGGGGCGAAGGTCAAGGGCGAAGCGAATGGAGATGAGGCGGCGGCGCAGACAACTTCGACGAGACCCTCGTCGGGCGTGATGGTCTCGCGCCAGGAGAGCCGGCGCTCTTTTGCGCTCAACGTCACGAATGGCGCGTTGTTCAATTTTTCCAATACCCTGATCGATCCCAACGTCGTGTTGATCTGGTTCCTGGGCCGTCTCACCGATGCGAATATCCTGCTGGGGTTGCTGGGGCCGATCTCGACCGGAGGATGGTTTTTGCCGCAGCTTTTCCTTTCAAGCTGGGTGCAGCAGAAGCCCCGCAAAATCGTCGTCTATCGGTTGGCGATGGGCATCCGCCTGGCGACGTGGGCCATCTTGGTACTGGCGATGTGGTTCGTCCGCGATCCATTGTGGCTGCTGCTGGTCTTTTATCCGGCCTACACGGTGATGAGCATATCGGGCGGCCTAGGCGGCATTCCATTCTTGGAGATCGTCGCCAAGACCATCCCGGTGCGATGGCGCGGGCGGCTCTTCGCTCTGCGTCTGCTGACGGGCGGGGTCTTGGGGCTGTTGGGCAGTCGATTGGTGAGCTGGGGCTTGGACGCGCGTCCCTATCCGCAGAACTACGCGCTGTTGGTGCTGTGGTCGATGATCGCTGGCGGGGCAGCGATGGTGGCCGTGGCGGTGATGCCGGAGCCGCCGGGCCAGACGCGGCCCGCGACGCCGCTGCGGGAGCAGGTGCGTCGCGGCTGGCAGATTCTGCGCGAGGATGCCGATTATCGGAACTTTGTGATCGCGCGCTCGCTGTTGCTGTTGAGCATGAGCGCGTTGCCCTTCTACTCCGTGATGGCGCGGCGGGAGTTGGGCGCGCCGGAGCACGCGGTGGGTGATTTTCTGCTCGTGCTGACCTTGATGCAGCTTCTGGTGAACTATCCATGGGGCTGGCTGGTCGATACGAAGGGGCGGCGGTGGGTCAGTCAGGCTGCGTGTGTGGGATGGCTCGTGGCCGGAGGCTTGGCGCTGCTGTTGTTGGGGCTGGCAGGTGATGGGCAATGGCGCATCGGTGCGTTGCCGGCCTACACCCTGGCCTATCCCCTCTTCGGGCTGGTGGGGGCCGTGCGCCCGGCGGAGGGCATCGCCGGGCACAATCTCTTGTTGGAGATCTCCCCGGAGGAGGATCGGGCGCTCTACGTGGGTTTCGCCAACACCTTCTTCGGCGTGGTCATCCTGCTCAGCGGCTTGAGCGGCGGGTTGGTCGATCTCTTCGGTTTGGAGGCAGTCTTCGCGCTGGCGATGGCGGCCAACGCGCTGGCCTTCTTCATCTATGGGCGAATTCGAGGGCAAGTTTAAGGGTTGCCACGTGGCCAGCCTCTGGCCGCACCACCGAAGTATTGCGTAGAACCTATTACGTAATTATGTTGTGTATACTCTGCACATCTACCAATCGAATCTCATTGAGCAATACGCAATACGCAACACGAAATACGTTTATCCTTTGACCTTGGCGTACCACTCGTTCAACTCCGGCTCCGTGAGGAAGCCCGACGCCGCGCCTTTCTCCCCGATTTTGTAGGAGGCGAAGACCATCGCCTTCTCTATCGCGGTGTGGGGATTACGCGATTTCGCGTAGAAATGGACGAAGGCGGAGAAGAGCG
>JAAAOZ010000462.1 GCA_009908585.1 Chloroflexota bacterium | reverse complement strand
AATTTGATCGAGTGACCTCCGCCACCAACCATTACCCAGCGGAGGCGGGCAGTTCTCCCGGCGCATCAGCTTGTCACGCAGATCGACATCCCACCAGTTGGGATGATCAACCACAGACTGCACCACCACGCGAACCATGAACTCCACAGATTCGCCCGGCGGCACAACTACGGAGACCACATCTTCTATAATGTCGACAACACCGCCGGCCATAAATTACTCCTCATGGGGAGCTTGCAGATACCCCACGGCTACCTCTTCTGCCTTGCGCGCCGATGACTTAGCACGTGTCAACAGATAACGCAACTCCCCTCCGTAAGTGAACGCCACCCACGACGCGGCAATTGCCCAAAACGGAGCGAGCATCTCCCACACTTCAGGTGGTATGTAGACCAACAGCAGGCGCGACCCAATCGAGACCGCGATGCCGGCCAGCATGGGGATGGCCCGCTTAACTTGCGTGCTTTGGACCGCATACCACGCCCAGTTATCCAAAAGTTGCGAGAACAACACGCCAAGCACCCCGATGGATAACGGCCCTGCCAAGAAAGACAGAACCTCGGAAATACCAAGCAAATCCTCCGGCGGCACAACATCCCCGCCGCCAGGCACGACGGGCGTAGGCGTCACAATCGGAGATTGAAACGCTAACACATGCGACTCGCACGGCATCGCCAAGCCCAACACAAACGCAAGTAAGGCGACCCCAACGACGGCGACCTCTTGCTTCCTATTCAGCGTGAAATCTAACATTGTAACCTCCCTGGTTAAGTAAATAGAAAAAAGAAGGCGCGGCATCACGCCGGCCCCCCACGAAAGCGATGCGTCTCCTCTTTAACAATCCCGACCTCGTACACGTCACCACCGCGAAACTCGACCCGCAATTGCAACGTGCCCCACTTGCGATCATAGCTTGCCAAGGCCCGCTGCAGCAGGAGGACGACGTCGTCTGATGTCAGTTTTTCTTTTTTCGAGGATGACGCATCGCTTGAACTCATGCCTACATAGTACATCACAGGTAAGAATATGTCAAACACAAAAAATGCCCCGGCGGTAGATTAGGCCGCCGGGGCTACGGAAAGAGGAGCAAGGAGGAAGAACATGCTCACACAAGACTATTGTACACTACTTCAAGACATCGCGCAACTCCGAAAGCGCCGCTACAACCTGCAACGGGTACAACTCCCCAACTTTTTCAAGCAGTGCTACAGTGTCAGGGAAAACCTCCCTAACCGCATCAGGGACAATGGGCAGGGGAGAGCGACGCATCTCCACGATACAGGAGCAGCTTGTGCAAAAGTGACGGCGACCATCAAAAACAATCGTCTCTTTTTCGCAAAGAGGACACCTTCCCGCTACCCATCGCCATTCATCACCCATCGCCGTCCCCTTCTTGAGGCAGGGAAGCGAAAACCTCCCTTACTACCGCCTCGATCTCTTGACGGCGGGCTTTCCACGCAGCAACCGCCGAATCTCGAATGACTACCCCGTTAGAATCTTTGGCAAATCTCGGAGAATAACCAGACTCCACCGACCCGTCCATGCGGATCGAAAAGCGCACGTCCATAATAACCGGATTCTCCCGATCTTTCTTAACCTCGCGCCCACGATCACGCATGCGCTCAATGAGATCATCATCTGGACCCGACACAGACTGCGCCTCATCAGGTGGAGACGCAACGGGTCGACGCCCCACTTCCGCCGCCGAGAGATCATCATCGATGGCGTGATCGACCACTTCCGACGCCCACACCTGCGATTCCACAGGAGGCGCGTCATTGCCAAACGACGGAGACCAGGAGTCAGTACCGGACGGCGCCGGCGACACCTCCGGGAACTCATCCAACGTCGCACTCAAACCGGCCTTTTTTGCGCAGGCCGGACAAATGACGGACACAGACGAGGACTTTAACCACTCTTCATCTGCCGAGAAATTCCCTGGAGAGCGACGACACCCGGTACAAGGTACCCAAGTCCGCAGACTGCCGCCCTCGACGGCGACCCACTCCCCGCGCATCTCGTAATGCATACGCGCAATCTCTGGCCCCCGAACGTCATAATTCCAGAACTTCCGGCGCGCAGCGAAACAGCCGGCATCATCACACCTCTTTTCGTGCCCCACGCGGATGATATGCTCGCAATCCTCGCAATCAATGCACAGCCCGGCGCGCCCCCCAGGCACAGACTCAGGCGCGAACTCCTCTGCATTCCACACATCAAACGCGAGAGACCTATCGACGAGCCACCCGCGCACGCGATCTTCAACCTGGGAGACTGTCACGACCTCGCCGTTATGGTCCACAAGGAACCCACGAAGGAGATCAAGACGATCATCGACCTGCATGGCCGGAAGCAACGCGCGCCCATGCCGTTCGGTGATATAGCCAGACCGCATCATGGAGAGGATGCCCTCCGGGAGAGAGAGGATGCGGAGTAAATTTGAGACCGCCGACTGCGATAACCCCCACCGTTCCCCGACCGCAGTCTGGGTATACCCGAAATCGTCAATCACCCGGCGGATCGCCATGGCCTTGTCAGGCGGGGATAGGTCGAGTCGATCATGGTTCTCACTCCAGGCCAAGTCGGCCATCTCCGCGTCCGTCAAAGGGAGGAACTCCAGAGGCATAACAGAGTAAAAACTATCATTGACGGCCAAATTTGAGAAGGCCATGCGCCGCCGATGCCCAACTGCCAATTGAACTATGGCGTCATCGCGCTCCAGCGCCTTCTCGAACCCCGCCGCCACCACATCGCCATCCAACAGCAAGCGCGCCTTCGGCACAGCGATCAGGCCGCGCGATTCCGGCAAGGCCTCGCGCTCGGCCACGATCAAGGCCATCAGGGATTCGAGATCATAACCACGCCCTGCCGTCTGGTAGGGATTGTCCTCGATTCGCCCGACGGGAACCTCAATAATTGCGGTCATTCCGCACCTCCAGGAATGACCGCCACATCACCGAGATCAAAGGCCAACGCTTGATTGACAGCCTGGACGCCGTAGATGGCAACCATAGCCATGTACCCCACGCGAATAACGGCGGCCGGCGACAATCCCACGGAGAGATCGACCTCGTCCATCACAACACCGACTACATCCTCAGCATTTAGATCAGGCAGCGGTCGCAAAGTTTCACGCTCCTTTTCAAGAGCTAACTCAAACGCCCGATGCCAGTCGCCGGCACGGTTTGCAGCTATCACCACGGCCTCCTCGATGCCCGCGAGTTTTTCTTCGTCCGACCATACCGAACCCTCCAAAAGCCCGCCAGGATCAGATAGCGACACATACCAATCGCCATACTCTCCCTCCTCAATACCATCGACGGCCAAAACGGAGACCTGCTTAAACCGAACGCTATCCGACACGGGAAAGACACGCATCTCCACATTGACCAACGGCGCGCCGTTGATAGAGATTTCAAACAGCAACTTATCATAATCCGCGCTCTCGCCTGCCTTATCAATGCTCGGCGAAATACACTGCGCCACGTCACGCAGCTCCTCCGGCAATTGGGCCTTACCACGCGCCACGCGCTCATAATAGACCTCCAAGCGCCGCGCCCGCGCTTCGGCCTTTTCACGTGCCGCCTTCTTCTTGCGATCCGCCACACGACGCCGGCACCTACCAATGTAGTCGTTAAGCGCTGAGCTTTGGCGCTCATAATCGCCCGGAACCACATCCGCGCCTGGCCCCACGGCGTCATGAAATGCCTCGTCGTAATAAACCGCCTCCCCCATACGCTCTTCGTACTTGCGACGGTCAGCAGCATCCGCAACACGAACTCCAGAAGACGCCAACGTAATATGGCACTCCGGGCAACTGAGTAACTCTTCTCTGAACCGATCCGCGAATTTATACTGCACGCGCCCAGACCTCTCCTCCCCAACCCTCCATAAGAAGGCACCGCATTCTAAACAAACCACCAATTCACGCTCCGACATAATCTTCCTCCTCTTACTTTGATTAAATTAACACTACCTCAATGATACCAAACCCGAACCCAGCGCGCAACTAACAAACATCACCTTTTAGATGTGACATTTCCTGGGAAATATCAGCGTCCGCCGTTCCAGATTGACGGACGCCACACAGTAACCATGCGCAGCGCGCCAACGCTGCGCAGAGGTGGCTCGATGAAGTCGATCCCCCACAGATCGAAGAACGCTTGCTCGGTAGGGACCGAAACCTCCTGCCCCCTAACCAACACAACCCCATCTTTGACGCGCTTGTCGACAGGCAAAAAGCCCCCGCTCCATTGCGGAGTAACCAAGGCATGGGAGAATTCCGCAGGCCCCGTCCGCAGAACTTGAATCCACCCCCAATTACGCCCGCCGGCGCGGTACAACTCCACGGTTAAGCCCCGGCACAGCAACCGCTTGTGGCGCGGCCCGTTGCGCTTTACGCGCGCGTCCAGACGCCAGAGACCGGACGCGGTCAGTTCCGCCACCATGCGCTCGGTAGTAGGTACCAACGTGGTCGACTCTACCTTTGACACGTCAAACAGCATGCTTGCGGCTTGGTCTCCCGCCGACGCCACTTCCATGCGAGGCCAGAAGACGATCTCCGCATCCTTGACCTTTTCCTTTTCTCGCCGAATGCTGCCGGCGATCATCACGCGCTCACAGTACGGACGCATACGAGCGACAACCTCTCGCGCGATACTGAGTGCCGGCTTGAGCAACATATCACACCCACCTAGCTTGCAAACAAAGATGGCCGGCGAGCACGTAACGCCCGCCGGCCGGCCAACATGGAGCCAACATGTTATGCGTACTCCGCCTCTAACCACGTCAAAGCGGCGGAGAAATCGCCAGACTTCATCGCCGACTTAACCACGTCGGCCTTACGAACCACAACCCCAGGAGGGATCTCCCCCGCCGAGGTCTTTTGATTGACACGCTTCCAGAAGCGCGTCGGCCCTACCGAATCCCGAACCGGAGCAGACGGCGACTCGGTAGGCGACTTCGCCGCCGACTTGCTCTGCGCTTGCGCCGTCTTAGGAGGAGCAGAGGAAGACGCTTGAGGCTCCTGGGCAGAATGCCCAACAGATCGTCGACCGCTTGACGGCGCAGACAACTCCCCGTCCGCCGTTGGCCCGACCTGCACTTCATACCCCGGCCCCGACTTGGAAGGGTACCCGCGACAATACAACTCCTCCCCAGTGTCAGGAGCAATGACGCGGTGAGAGTACCACACATCGCCTTGCTTCTCCCGCTTTTTCATCACCTCCCCATGCACCGGGCAAATGGGAAGTCCATCAGGAGTCCAGCTATACCCGCGCTCTCCGCGCCCCATAGCCTCCTTGATTCCCTCTAATTCAGCAGAGATCGACCACAGAACTTCAAAAAGAGATTCAAGAGATTCCAAAACTTGATAATCCACAACACACCTCCTAAAACTGATTAAAAATAGAAAGCCAGATCGAACTTGTAATCGCCAAAACCGCCACCAAACGCAGATGGCGGAATATCAGACGGCAACCATGCCGGCCGATGAGCATCGTCGCCGTTATGAGCGACTACCCACTCCTCGACCTCCCGCCGACGGCGCAAGACCGCACCTTTGCGACGCACTGGCTCGCGCTTCCCACGCCATGCGCGCACAAAACGAGCGCCGGCGCGATTGACAAACCACCCGTCCGGATCGGCATAACCATCCGGCGGCGATTCAGCGAAAAACGCCAGCGCCTCATCGATAGACCACCCAGCCGGCGCAAGATAATCAGCGACCGGCTCAGTCGTTCCCGTCCAGCCTGCTTTAAATTTTCGAATTCGCCAACGACCGGCCCCCTCGTCAAAGCGACAATCAATGCGCGTCACGGGCAGCGCATCTGCGCGCCACGCCCGCACATGCGCATCTGGGTGCCAGCGAGATACCATCCATCCGGCCTCCTGTAATTCGCTGATGATACCCTCGACGCCAGCGACACCATCTGCCTCTAAAAGCAACCCGTGCCGAGCATCAAAAGCCCGTACATCCCAATCGTTGGCATGATACGGAGGCCGCTTTTGCATATCATAGCACACAGCGCCGGGAACTAACCCGGCCCCAGCGCCATCAAACCCCAGACCCATGATCTCCTCCTTGCTTGCTCATTGCTTCAATCTACTCCCATGATACCAAAAAACGACCTGAGTTTGAAGTGATAAACGTCTCCCTTTTATATGACATCCATTCCTTGCCAAAACCGCCGAGATCAAGCACATGCGCGCGCGCATGCATGCGTGTTTTTAAAAGGAGGCCAACCCGCCGCAAGAATGACCAAACCCAGACAGGAAGAACGTCTCCCAATGACGTGACACATGACACATGCGCCCGCCATGGACATTTGGTATCATGAGGATAGTTGAGGGACGGAAACAAACAATCACCCAACGGAGGAAGACGATGAACAAGGCAAGCATGAAGGCACGGATCGCATACGGAATCGAAAACGCCAACGGATCGAGATTTACGCCGATTCGATTTGATCAAGCAGAGAAGCTCGCCCAACAAGCTCTTGACGCGACCGGATGGAAAAGCCTAGCCGCCGCGAAACGATGGCTTGAAGGGCAAAATATTATCACAGCACTTTAACCAATCATAGCAACACAACGGAGGAAGACGATGAAAAACCTAACAGCTTACGCACAAACCGAGGATGCCGCAGACGCGACAAAAGTCGTCGAGTTTTTAGAATATGAAGGCTACAAGGCCGATGTGTTGAAGGTTGAGGATGGCCCGGAAGGGATTAGGGCGACCTACGAGGAACAGAAGGAAGACCACGTCACGTTGATCATCGAGCTAACCGACTACGAGATCGACGCCATCGAAGAACAGCGCATGCCGCGAGTGACAAGCGGCGCAGAAATAGACTTCGCACTTGACGCCATCCCCACCTAACCACACCACCCCAACACACGAAGCCCCTCCAGAACAACGGAGGGGCTTTTTTTGCGTCAAAACCAGACAGGAAGAACGTCTCCCCCACACGTGACACATGACACGCGCAAAACCCCGCCCCCCATGCTATCATGTAGACAGTTGAGAGGGTGGAAAGAGCCAGCGAGAAGCAGCCCGCAGACAAAATGCTTTCTTGGCAGCAGAACCGCAGCAAGGTAGAGGGGAGCCATACGGGTATGGTGACTGGAACTTTTAACCTCCCCACGAACGCGACCACAAGCACTGCCTAAAAGTTGGAGTCACAAAAAGGAGGAGGTGGAAGCCCCCCCCCAAC
>JAAAOZ010000365.1 GCA_009908585.1 Chloroflexota bacterium | reverse complement strand
GATGCACACCGACGCGAATCCGGCCATCTTCCGTGTTGTGATACGTCTGGATGGCTTCCTCCGTCAGCGCGAGGTACTCCTCCTCGCTCAGATAGGGCTGCACCTCGCCATCGCGGGCCTCCGCCAATTTGACGCTGGTGATCATCTGCACGTGAATGGCCGAGCGAATGCCCGCCGCCACCGAGGCGCGATAGACGGCATCGGGAAAGGTGAACGCATTGGCGACGGTGGTGGTTCCGTGCTTGATGAGGTTGAGCAGGCCCAACATCGTGAGGTCGTAGACACTCTCCTCGGTGAACCAGTTGTAGGCCGGCCACAGCACGCGGATGGCGGTATCGACGATGCCGGTCAGCGGCGTCTCCAGCCAGCCGAAGATGAGGAACATCTGCGCTTCGCCCACGTGATTGTGGGCATCGATCAGGCCGGGCATCACGATTTTGTTGCTGGCGTCCACAACCTCGACCTCTGGCTGATCGCTGTACTGGGCCTCGATCTCGTCCGAGGGGCCGACGGCCTTGATCGTCGTCCCTTCGATGTAGAGGCCGCCATCCTCGATGATCCCGCCGAAGGGCGTGGGTTGGGAAATCAGATAACGACAGTTGCGGAATAAGATTTTGTTCATTGGTTTGGTCTCCTTGTGTGGGTTAAGTTGGCATAGCGGAGGATATTGTACTGTGAAGTCCCCAAATGGGCAACACCCGCGTTCGGTAACATCATCATTTGATTTGACACGTCACCATAAATTTATAACCCCATACCCATCACAGTGCCTGTAGAGACGCAAGATTTTGCGTCTCTACTTCAGCAACGCGCGCAAGGTCGCGTCGGCGTGAGCCAGGCGCTCGCTCAGCAATCGGGCCATCATCTCGTGGAGCGCGGCCTTGAAGTGCGGGTCGGTGGCTGCGATCTCCTTCAGCTTGGCCTTGGAAACGACATACATCTGCCCCGGCTGATCGACGATGACCGACGCTGAGGCGGGGGTATTCAGGTAAAAGCTGAGTTCGCCTACCACGGCGCCCGCTCCCATCGTGCTGAGTCGCAGGGTTGTGCCGTTGTCCTGTTCGAGGCGGACTGTGACCTGCCCGGATGCGATGAAGTACAAGCCTTGGGTGGCTTTCCCCTGCTGGATCAGGACATCGCCGGGCGCGACTTCCAGCGGCTCCAGGTGGGATTGTAGCCAGGCCGCGTCGAAGGGGCGCGATGCGGGTGCTTGGTCATCGGGGGGTGGTTGCTCCTCGCTGCCTAGGAATGCCCGCAATTTGTCGAAATTTTCGTCGTCGGGGAGTTTTTCTAGCCAGGCATTAGGCGTACGCTGCCGGGCGTGGAGATCGAAGCCCACTTCTTCCAGCGTGGCCAAAAATTGGGCCTCGCACCACTCGACGCCGCGATCCAAATCGGGGAAAATGCGCCACGCCTCTTGCTCCTCCGATTGGGAGGTTCCCTTCTCGAGCCGGCGCTGCATTTGGGGGGATAGGTTGGTGAGGACCAACACGACGTCGTGGCTGTGGGCCAGTTGTTTGATCCGGGTGAAGCTGAAGACCGCCGAGGTATCGAGTCCGTTGACCAGGCGAAAATCCAGGACGATGAAACGTGGTTTGGCGCCTATCTCTTGCTCGAGGTGCGTTTTGATCTGCTCGAGCAGGGAGTGCGCTGTCCCAAAGAAGATGAAGCCCTGCAACTCAAAGATGTAAATATGGCGGCCTTTGCGTTGGAGCATTTGTTGGTACAGGCGCGGATACTGGAAATTGCTCTGGTAGGTCGCGCCCGACAGGGTGTGCCGGACGACATCGACGCGGCTGTAATCCACCACAAACAGCAACACGGTCAGCGCTAACCCCAGGCCGATCCCCTCCAAAAATCCCACCAGCGTGACCACCAGCAAAATCAGGATCAGGATGCCATAATCCACGCGGGGAAGCTGATCCCAGGTTTTGTAGACCCACGTGACCAGGAAATCGAGCCCCAAGAACAACAGCACGCCCCCCAGAACCGGTTGGGGGAGGAAGCGGAGCACGGCATCCCCGGTCAGCAGTACCACCCCGCACACGGCTGCGATGATAAACCCCACCAGGCGGCTTTTCCCGCCCATCCGGTGAACCAGGACCGTCTCGCTGAGGATGTGCGTGCTGGCCGCGCTCCCTCCCAGGCCGGCCAGTACGTTGGTGATTCCCATCACCTTGAGTTCGCGGTTCAGGTCGATGTCGCGCTGGAGCGCCAGTTCCAGCGCGGTGGCGTTCAAGAGCAGCGAGATGACGCTGACCACGGCGACCGAGACGCTGCTCATCACCTGCCGTAACAGGACGCCGCCGTTGACGTGCTGTAGATTGAGCCACACCAGCACGTTGCGGAGCGAAGCATCCGCCGGCCCCATCGGCCCGCCGGCCGAGGCCGCCGGTTGCGGCAAGGGCCAGGGCAGCCATCGAGGTAGAAAGTAGAAGACGACCGAGGCGCCCACGACCATCGCGGGCAGTGTCAAAGGATGGCTGAAGCGGTTGAGCGCCACGAATAATAAGATGGCGAAAATCGTCCCCGGCATCCATTCCCACATCGTTGTCCCGGTGAAAAGCTGCGGCAGATCCGCCAGGCCGTTGAACGAGGGGGCCATCATCGAGAGCGCGCCCACGACCAGCAGCATCCCGGTGCCGCCCAAAAAGCCCCCGATGACGGGATAGGGAACGAATCGGACGAGATTCCCCAATTGAAAGTGGCCCAGCACGAAGAAGAAGAGGCCGGTCAACACTGTGCAGAATCCCATCACAGCCACAATGGTAAAGAACACTTCGTCGGGGCGCGCGGTGGACGGCATCGATTGGGCGATGGCAGCCGCCACCACGGCCATAATCGCTACCGGGCTATCCTGCACGCCCGCCACCACGCCCCGCAATGAACTGGTCAGCGCGCCTATGATGGCGATGACGATCGAGGCCATCAGCAGGAGGTTGATGCCGCCGGGGAGATAGCGCGGCAGCGCATCGGAAAAAATCAGGCTGGCAAACGCGATGGAGACGATCACGGTGATGACGCCACAAATCAGGCCGGCGGAAAGCACGTTGAACAGATTTTGCGGCTGGAGTTCCTGGCGCAGACTCGCGGTCAGGCGTTGTGGCGCGGTCTGAGCGTGCGCATCGATTAGGTTACGTCCGTCTTTGGATGACATCGTACCCCTCCGATTTTGGGGAAAATGAGAGTAGCCTATCCCGATTATAGCCTAGTCGTGATGGATGTCACCGCCATGGATGCGCCAAATCATAGGGTGGGCGGCGAAAGAGTTGATCGAGACGATTTTCAAGCGGCCATCGCGCGCGAGAACCACAGCGTGATGGCCGCTTTGGTGTTGGAGTCGGATTCTGATGAAAGTTTGTGCTCTCTACGGGGATACTGTATACTGCTTTTTAGCAATGAGGGTTGAGATTTGCTCGGTGGTTACATGGGTGAGCCATGTTATTTGGAACTGTCACGCCTTGAGGGGCGGCTCAACTCGCGGCCCGTTGGGCCCAGTTTTGAGAGATTATGATGAGAGATAAATTAGATGTTGGCCAAAAGCAGGCATTGGAGGCTTGTATTCACGATACGGCTTCCTTTTTACTGCTTTTCAAAGAGATACACCAGCATCCGCAATCAGCTTTATTATTCCACGGGAGTATGCCTTCAGCATCTATGTATGTTGTCGAGAGTTATCGTTGTCTGACGACACTATTTCCCGACCTTAAAAGCGTACTTAGGTAGTTCCAGAAATTAGAACCTCCCAAACCTGATGCTTTCTCCTCAGAAAACTGACCGTTTTTGGGAGACTTATTTTCTTGGAACGGCCTAACCGGCGCAGGCCGGTTTCGTAAATGTAGCCGCGAATTCATTCGCCGGGCAGTTATTTTTAAAGAAAAGGGTCTCCTGAGCAAGACAGAAGTGTAAACCGATTTTTGCTATCTCTTGAACCAACCCTGAAAGTGTAAACCTAATTATCCTGGAAAATGAACCATCCCTAAATTTATCGCAGTATTCCATGTTAGGCGGCTAAAGACAATCTGAGAAGTTAACAACACAAGGAGTTTTGCAATGAAGAATAAAAAACTAGTGACAACGCTTTTATATGCTATTGTTGGATGCACAGTTGTTCTGCTTGTATTTTTCTTGGGAAATAGATACATACAGACAAAACAGGAAAGACAGGCAAAACAAATCATCCATACATTTATGGAAGCAGAAGGTATGAATGTTCAGCCAAACACAGAAGAATATACAATATTTATGAGACGTATTGTATGGGGTGAATATCCTGAACTGACAGAGATCAATTCTGATTTTATTGAAAATCAAACTGAACTGGATTATGTCCTTAATTATGCTTGGAAGCATTCAGGATACAAAGGCCTTTATGGAGGATATAACGAGCCAGATGCAAACGAAGTTACGTCACCACCAAATGAATAAAATAAGTAGGTGCAGACGCTCGTAAATCGTCAATTTATCTTCTATAAAAGGAGCCTTAACATGAACATTGTCAAATTGGTACTAATCCTGTCGGTCATTAGTAGTGGAATTGCATTTAACCAGTTTACTGGTTGGCTCATATAGGAGATTGGGTGAAATCATCCCGCCGTTTAATTTGGACACAGAGTGTCACCGAGAAGGCGCAGAGAAGCACGGAGAAATGATTCTCTCTGTGCATCTCTGTGAAAAACTCCGTGAAACTCTGTGTAACTAGAGCTTGAGCATCACTCACACCCAATTTCACCTAAATACCCATAAGAGCCTTACTGGTTTTGCTGTGGACACACCAATCAGATCAGCTGAACAGATCATTCAGGTGTTCATGGATGCAAAAGAAATGGATATTCAACCAAGTACGGAAGAATACACCACATTTATGCGGGGCGTTATTTGGGAAGAGTATCCTGAGTTAACAGGGGATGACTCAGAGTTTATCGAGAATCAAGAAGAATTGGACAGCGTATTTAAATATGCTTGGGAGCATTCAGGATATAAAAACCTGTATAGTGGATATCAAGAACCAAGTGTGGAAGAAGCAACACTACCAAGCGGATTTGAACAACAAGTGTCTGGCTTACAATCGCTTTCAAGTGGTCGTTCGCTGGCTATTGAATATGCTTATGAATGGAGTGAAGCCGGTACAAGTGATCAGCATAATCCAGATTACCCTGATTTTGGATTAGATGATTGCACTAATTTTGTTAGCCAAGCAATGAAAGCCGGTGGATTTGTTGAAGTAGGTAGTGGTGACAACTGTAAACATGAAGACACCAGTACAGAATGGTACGTTGATCCAAATCCATCTCCTCCTATAACATACTTGGGTGACTTTCGTGATTGGGAATGGTCCACAGGCTGGAGTGTCCCGTGGCCGTTTCGTGATTATTTTGCTTTCCAAAACGACTATGCGATAGCTCATGGGTGGACGACAAGTACAGTTACTGCGAAATATTATCTTTCTCCTGGGGACGTAGTGCAACTTCAGTTTGAGGAAGAAACAGATGTTTGGACCAGCTATCACACTATGATTGTTACAGATGAAGACAATGAGGAACTTTACGTCACATATCATTCTAATGCAAGCGGTAATGATGAAGTTGATAAACCCCTTAGCTCAATAGACTTGGGAACTACTCGGCGTTTTATGTTAGTTGAAATTCATTTTCCGACCCGGCTTTATCTTCCTACTATTGTAAGATGATCTTCGTATTTTCTGGTTACTTCAACTTGTAAAGGCCGCCTAACAACTCGCTGCACTCGACACGCGCTGCGCGCTTGCAAATCGGCGGCGCGTGCGCGTCCGCAAGTAGTTTCCTGGTGAGGTTGGTTTCTTCGTCCCCGCGCGTGCGGGTGAGCTCGGGGGCGCTAACTCGAACTTTATAGCGATTCAAAACAGGCTTGCGGGCAATACATCACTATCTGATGCGGCAAGGCAACTCTTTCGAGATGCGCTTGGTAATGTGGATAGTAGGTGGTTGCGAAAGCGGAGATCTTTGAGGAATCTCCTTACTCATTATCTTCCAGATCCGAAATCTGTTACAGATCTCCTCCCAAATGTGACTCGTCTAGATATGATCGAACATCTCAGCGATGGTTTGATAATGAGGGAGATAGACGAGCTTTTGGATCGCCACATCGTACGTTTATTGAATGTGTTGGAAAAGGGCTTTGAACTTCAGGGTGATCCGTTTTGGTATGGGCGTGTGAAGTAGTTTTACTGCTTGCAAGCAGGAGATAAGATAGCTGCGCTTACGTAACTCGCTGCACCCGATCGGTGGAGGGCTGTGCATTGCGATTTGCTTGCTGAAAGTGGGGGTGCGCACTCGTTGCGCGTGTGGGTGATCTCTGGGGGCGGCAGCGCTGCGCTCTCCCCCTCCTAACGTTGGGGGCGGCATCCTCTCGGCCCGTTGGGTGGCAAAGTATCACATCGGGTTCTGCATAAAATTGAGAGAGTTCTTATGAAGAAGAAATATATTTTGCTCAGTGTGTGGGGATTGATTCTCTTCTCTGTGCTGCTTGGTTGCCTGGGCGGATTAGGAGGGCGGCCCGACAGCGCACAGCAAGGGTTGGCTGAATCCCGGTTTGAGAGCTATACGCAATTGATAGGGGCTGAAAAAGGTATAAGTATTATCGAAATCAACAACAGGTTGTCAAAAGAAGTAACCCTGAAGATTACGTTGCTTGAAGAAGAGGATGCCTGGAAGGAATTTGTGCTTGCGGGACAGGAGACGTTAAGGCTTGAACTTGGAGCAACCAACTACGTGCTTGAAGTTTGCTGGTTCTAACGTTTTCTGTGGGTTCAGGAATTTGGTGGAGAGATGCGCCAAATTAGGCCCTATTTTTAGCCTGGCGAATAAATTCGCGGCTACATTTGCGAAACCGGCCTTCGCCGGTTAGAACTCAGTCGCCGAAGGGTGACTTCGCTAAGGCGTGTTACGCCCAGTGGCCCGTGGTATGATTAGGAAAAGTGTCAACCTATTTGTGAGTCATTCACGTTTTTGATCATGAAAGTGGGGCGCCTGAAGCAAAACCACAGAATCCATTAGAAGTAGGAAGTTTGGACAGAAGATGGATTGAGTGACGAGCTTTCCATATCGGCTGGCAATGTAACAATAGACATAACGAAAGATTGGTTTGACTTCTAAAGATTATGGGGCTTTTGGATTTTGCCGGGCAATCCCTTAACCAGCCCTAAAATCGGCGAAGATTTGTGTGTTTGTGGGGATCACAGACCTTTTTCGCGTCGTTACCGGGTTCTGGATGGGGATAGCTCAAT
>JAAAOZ010000123.1 GCA_009908585.1 Chloroflexota bacterium | reverse complement strand
CGCCCGTAGCCGATGACGCCCAAGGTCTTGCCGCCCAGCTCGGTGCCCTTGAGTTGTTTCTTGTCCCAGCGGTCGGCCTTCATCGAGGCGTCGGCGCGGGGGATGTGGCGGGCCAGGCCGAACATCAGGCCGAGGGCCAGTTCGGCGACGGCGTTGGAACTGGCGGCGGCGGTGTTGCGCACGTCGATGCCATGATCGCGCGCATCGTCCACGTCGATGTTGTCGAGGCCCACGCCCGCGCGCATGATGACCTTGAGGTTGTCGGCCTTGGTGATCAGGGGCGCGCGGACCTTCGTGCGGCTCCGCACGATCATCCCCTCGTAGCCGCCGATGATGTCGGGCAGTTCCTCGGCGGTGATCGTATCGCGAATATCAACCTCGACGCCCAATTCGCGGATTCTTTCGATTGCAGTTGCGTCAACAGGATCACAGATAAGCAGTTTTGCCATAATTTTCTCCTTGTGGTAAGTCGAAAGTCAAAAAGTCTTAACGTCAAAAGTCCAGAAATCTCACGCCCTTTGACGTTTGACCTTTGACTTGGGACGTTTGGACTTTTAACCTAACCCCAAAAAATCGTTGATCTGATCCAGCAGCCACTCGAGGTCCGCGACCTGGAGATCGCCCATGTGCGCGATGCGGAAGGTCTTCTCGCGGAGCTTGGAGCCGTAGCCGTTGGAGAGCATCGCGCCGCGCTTGGCCAGTTCGGCGTTGAGATCGGCCACGCTGATGCCGCGGGTGTTTTCGACGGTGGTGACGGTGTTGGAGAGGTAGTTCTCATCGGGGAAGAGGGCGAAATGCTTCCGCGCCCAAGCGCGCACGACGTTGGCCATATCGATGTGTCGCTGCCAGCGGTTGTCCAGCCCCTCTTCTAAGATGGCGTCCATCTGCGTGTTGAGCGCCTCGATCAAGCTGATGGCCGGGGTGGCCGGGGTCTGATCTTTGCCGTACTTCTTGAGGAAGGTGAGGAAATCGAAGTAATAGCCGTGATTGGGCACCTCCTTGGCGCGCTCGATCATTCGCTCACTGACGGCGGCCACGGCGAGGCCCGGCGGCAGCGCGAAGCACTTCTGCGTGCTGGAGAACACGACATCGATGCCCCAGGCGTCGACGGCGATCTTGGCGCCGGCCATCGCGGAGACCGCGTCCACCAAGACGACGGTGTCGGGATATTTTTCGTTGACTAGGGTGGAGATCTCTTTGAGGGGGTTCATCACGCCGGTGGAGGTCTCGTTGTAGGTGACGGTGACCGCGTCGTACGCCTCCTTGCTGAGCGCCTCATCGACCATCTCCGGGGTGATGGCCTCGCCCCACTCGACGTCGATGCGGTCGGCGGCGACGCCATTCATGACGGCGATCTTGTGCCAGCGGTCGGAGAAGGCGCCGCACGTCGTGACCAGCGCCTTCTTGCCGGGGCGGACGGCCTGGCGGATCGACCCTTCCATCACGCCGGTGCCGGAGCTGGTGACGAGGAAGACATACTGATCGGTGTAGAGCAGCTTTTCCAATTTGAGGCGCACCTCTTTGTGGAGATCGGAGTAGTCCGTGCTCCGATGGCCGATCATGGGGGCCGCTTGCGCCTCTAAAACCTCTTCACGCACGTGGGTTGGACCGGGAATGAACAGCTTTTTGTACATTTAGATCCTCCTAAGGATTTGGCTAATGTGAATAGACTTGATCGGTGAATCATCACGTCACAAGATGTTAGACATCTTACCTTATAGTATAGGATGAAAAGGAGGATCTGTTAAAGTGCTGATAATACTGTTATACTTATGATGATTTGCGTATCTGCCTCAGCTTTGTTTTCCTAGTTGGGGAATTCGAAGCAGAACGACAGGGAAAATCGCTCTCGTTGCTCCAGAGTGTCCTTAGCCAAGTTCAAGACAAACGAAGTTGGGGTTGATGCGCGTGTCAAACCGCTTAGGACACAACCTCGTGCGTCTCAGCCGCCTTGGAACTGCTTCGTTTGCCCAGTTGCTTTGTACCTTGACAGTACCTTCGCGATTATGTAGCATAATGACTAAAGAGTTCCTAAGAGGAATTCCTCATTCCTACCTAATGTGGACGAGCCATCCCTGCCGACTTAGGGCTAAGGAGGAAGTAACTTTCCCATTTGGAGAGCTACAGGGAGCCGTGAAAATGGGTAAGTTATTTACTTCATGCTCCTTAGGTAGTTCCAGAAATTAAAACCTCCCAAACCTGATGCTTTCTCCTCAGAAAACTGACCGTTTTTGGGAGACTTATTTTCTTGGAACGGCCTTATCACCGGCAACCGGAAAGATTTCCTAAATGTAATTTTTAAAGTCCATTATCTTTGAAGGTCTACATTCAAGGAGGGCTACATGAATTTGCTCAAGCATCTGAATTGGAGCATAAGTCTTGGTCTGCTTTTTCTTCTGACGCTGATAGCCTGTCAATCGCCGTCTATGGCCACGCCTACCCAACCTCTCACGACCACAGAACTGTCCGGTGAAAGCGAAAGGCGCTGTGGCGATGGCATCTGCGACGGACCGGAGACCACCGATAGCTGTCCCCAGGATTGTGCTGCAGAGAGTGCCACGCCAGAATTTGTCGCCACGTCGGAAGCCCCGGACGAGATCACCGCGCGCCCGGCGGAGGGCCCGAGGGCCTATTGGGTGACCAATCCCACCAGCGGGGTGGAGCTTTATACCACGGTGATGATCCCCGACGATTGGGACGGCGATCCGCTACCTACACTCGTTATCATCCCCGGCGGCACCGATGACAGCGCCGGCATCACCGAAGGCGACAGCATCGGCCCGAAGGCTGTGGCGCAAGGCTACACCGTCATCGCCTTCGATGCGGACGGACGTGGGCGCAGCGGCGGCGAGGAGAGCTATAATGGCTTTACGCACCAGGATGGACTGGCAGCCGTCATTCAGTTCGCGGCTAACCGGCCGGAGGTCGACGCCGAGCGCATAGGCCTTCTCTCCTTCTCCTACGGCGTGACGCTGGGGTCTGGCGTGCTGGCCCGCTACCCAGAGCTGCCCATTCGCTTCTACATCGACTGGGAAGGGCCTGCTGACCGCCGCGACACCACCATCGGCTGCAAACCTAGCCCCAAATATGATTGGCCCGCCTGCGACGATGACGTGGCTTGGGCGGAGCGCGAGGCGTTGACCTTCATTAGCCAGATCCAGGCGCCCTATCAGCGCGTGCAGAATCAACGGGATCACGTCCAGCCTGATGTCAGCCACGCCGTTCAGATGGTCAACGCCGCCGTCAGTGGCGCCGCGCCCTGGGTGCGACTCAATGATTACCCGCCCAACCAGACCTACGATCCCGATGATCCGCCGGCGATGTTCTCCGATCCGGACAAGCCTGATCTGGATGATTTGATGCTGCGCTACGCCGAGGAGCTGTTCGAAATCTCAGGCGCGCCCTTGGGGGAGTGAGTGTGCCATGTAGGGAACTCGAAGCAGATCGACTGGGAAAATTACTCCCGATGCCCTGGGGCGTGCTCAGTCAAGTTCAAGGCAAACGAAGCTGGGGTTGATGCGGGCGCTAAGGTAGTTCCAGAAATTAAAACCTCCCAAACCTGATGTTTTTCCCTCTGAAAACTCCCCGTTTTTGGGAGACTTATTTTCTTGGAACGTCCTAAATTGCTTGGCGTGAAATCTCGTGCATCTCCAGCCCTTGGCACTGCTTCGTTTGCCCATGTATCGACATTGACTTGGTAGGAGGTGTCTATGTAGTGTGAGTTGTAAGCTTTACAATGATAGCGGCCAAAATAGCCAATCGACGGATACAAAGGAGAGAGCGCATGAAGCGGAAAACTTGGAAAGTGATAACGGGTACCTTGCTGGCGTTGGGCATGTTGAGTTTGCTCCTCTTCACCGTCCGGGCCTCGGGCGGAGGTGGAGAAACGTGGAGCACGGACACCTTATCTGATTTTCTCGATCACAGCACGATGGATGGCGTCGACGTCTGGAGCGCCTCCGGCAGCGCACGGCTGGATCGCTCCTGGTGGGCGAACACCAAGGTCAATGATCCCACCGATCAGGATAAACTGGCTCCCAGCTTAACCTTCGGATTCACCGGCACAAGCGGGACGGATCCCGCCTTTTTGGCCGTGTGGGAAGAAGAGCGCGATTGTGATCACTGTGGCGACATCTACATGGCCCGCAGTATCACCGATGGGCGCACCTGGTCCACCGACGTCAAACTATGCGATGACTGCGATCCTTGCGGCCCACCTTATCCTGCGCCTGAATGCCCCTGTCCCCATGCACCGGATGCCACTATGCGCGCCGCCGATGAGAGCCTCTGGGTTGTCTGGTGGGCGGATTGGTCAAATGACAGGGAAGCGGGAGATATCTACTATCTGACCAGTACCAACTGGCGCGACCCGCTGGCATCCATCACCGCCGTGACCGGCACGATCTACGCCGGAACCGGGAAACAACATCTGCCCCACATCGCCCCACACGGCCCCTCAGGCTATCTCTACACCGTCTGGGAGGACGAGCGTGACGACGACGGTGACATCTACACCTCACGTTACAACCCGGATACAGATGCAGCCTGGAGCACACCGGTACAGGTCAACGACGACGACGCCACAGTCGAGCAGAGCAAGCCCAAGGTGGCCGTGGATGTTGATGGGAACGTCTTCGCCGTCTGGGAGGATCAACGGGAGGAGAGCGATGAGGATGATCCCGAAAGCGATGTTTACTTCTCCAGTTGGCTCAGCGGCACGACGTGGGGCGCGGCCAATTGGAGCGCTAATATCCGCCTGAGTGACGCTGCGGTGATGTGGGCCGGCGAGCCTGACATCGTCATCGGGCCGACGGGCGCCCTATACGCAGCCTGGGTGGAGAAAGTAGATACGTGCTCTGGCATCGGATGTTCCTGGGATTACCAGATCGTGGTGGGGCGCAGCGACGACGGCGGCGCGACCTGGGATCGCGCGGTGGTGCACCGGTTGGTGGGCGCTTCCGGCGATAATGATGACTACCGTGATCCGGCGTTGAGCATGGACAGGCTGGGCCGCCTCTATCTGGCCTGGACGCACCTCAGCGGTTCCAGCCACTCGGAGAGCGACGTTCGCTTCTCTCTCAGCCCCGACGGCGGCGTGAACTGGACGGAGGTCCGCATACTCAATACGCCTCGGCTGGTGGTGGATAGCGATGCGCCCCTGGCGTTGACGTCGGATTTCGATGGTCACGTCGTCGTCGCCTGGGAGGATTGGCGTGAGGATTTTGCCGGCTCATCGCAGATCTATGCCACCGGTTACCCCGCCGATAACTACCTTTCCGCCGGTTCGTACATCCGCACGCTGGACGTTGGTGGAATGGCCAGTTGGGGCGCCATCACCTGGACGGCGACGATCTCGCCGAACACAGGACTGCAAATCGCCACCCGTGTGTTGACCAAAACGGGCGCCAACTGGACGAACTGGGTCAGGCACACCACCTCCGGCGCATCGCTTCCGCATCCCGATGGACGTCAACTTCAGTACCGGGTTATCTTCACGTCCACAGCGCCCCCACCTCCAAACGACACCGCCGTGCTGGAAGAGGTGATCATTTCCTACCAATCTGCATCGTCTATCTACCTGCCGTTGGTTGTCCGGAGCAGTTGATCAAGATTGCGCGCGAGGATTTGAGTTTGTAATCCCCAGTGCCCGGTGAAAGAACTTGTCCCTCAATCACCGGGCATTGCTGTTGATACCAGTGAAAGGAGTTGTGCCATGAGACTATTAAGCGTTTGCGCCATCCTGCTCATTCTATCTCTAATTGCTTGCACCAGCGCCCCACCGTTGGCGCCGGATGCGAGGGCCACGCCCTCCGCACAACCTTCAGGTGAAAGCGAACAACGCTGTGGCGATGGCGTCTGCGACGGGCCGGAGACCGCCGAAAAGTGCCCGCAGGATTGCGGGACGTCTTCTGCCGCGTCGACGGCGACACCCGTGTCGGAGGCGGCGTCCATTTCGCCCGTTTACGTGACCATCGCGGGCCACATCGAGGACGTGCCCATCTACACCAACTGCGATGTCTACCCGAACTACCGTGAGAAGTTGCTGCGCTTCGCAGAGATCATCGCCGAGTACGACGTGGCCTTCAACCTGCAAGTCGAGTATGAGTTCTTCCAGGGGGTCTCTCAATGCGAGACCGAAGCACTGCGGGCATCCACCGACGGACAGAATGTGCTCGCGTATCTGGTGACGCGGTATGGCTATGAGATCGACGCGCATCAGGAAGGCGGCTGGGAGGAAGGCGCGGATAACTACGCTGACGTGCGCTTCCTGGGGGAGCAAGTGGCGCCGTCCATCAGCGAGAACGTCGGCGGGTTGGTGTGGGACGACGCCGAGCAATTCGCGCGGCTCGCGGCGGGTGAGGCGGGATGGATCACGCCCGATTTCACCTGGCAGCCCGAGATCCTCTCACTGGCCGTGAGCCACGATCACCACCTGGGTGATTTCAGCCGGGATGACCTCGCCAGCGGCATCTGGCGCCCTGGCGGTGCGGGCCGTGATTTCTGGACTCACGACCCCGATGGAGCGCTGATCTACGTGGGGCCGGGGGAGCACGCCAATTGGGACGCCAGTCGGCCTTGGTTGTCCACGCCGGACTTCGTGCAGGCGCTGGCAGAGCATCTGGAGCGAGGCGCCCTGGATCGCGATCAGATGTACACGGCGTCCATTGCCGTGCCCCAGAGCGTGATCTTCAAGCCAGAACGCTATCCGGAGATGCTGACGCTATTGGAAGAGCTTGCTCCGATGATCGCTGCCGACCAAGCCACCTACGTCACTTACGCGGAGGCTGTGGAAGTCTGGCGCAGCGAGTATGGTGCACGCCCCAACATTTTCTTCTTAGAGGAGACAACCCCACCGGCGGAGCGCTCGGAGCGTACAGATACCCCCGCTGGCGAGGACGCGCCGCTGTACCTGACGACTATGACGCATTTGGAGGGCGACTTCAAAGACGATCAGAACGAGGACATCTTCCAGCTCCACGCCGATCAGTTACGCTATGGGTTGGCACTTGCTAATGAGTACGGGGCCAAATTCACCATTGAGAGCGAAAAGCCCTTTGCCCGCGCCTGTGAGACATGGGGCGTCAACGCGCTACAGGAGGTGCTGGATATGGGACACGGCGTGGGTACGCACTGCGACGTTGGATTCCAGTACACGCCGGCATCTCCACAAGAGCTGGCACAACTCTATCTGGAACGCAAGGAGCTGGTGGACGCATTAGTTGGCCCTGAACACAATCGAGGGTACTCCGGCGGCGGCAGCGAGCGGGATTGGATCATAGCGGCGCA
>JAAAOZ010000088.1 GCA_009908585.1 Chloroflexota bacterium | reverse complement strand
CCGTGACCACAATGTACCCTTGTTGCCGAGCCATAAAATCGTAATGGGTCCCCACGTCCTTTTCGAAGCGCTCCTCCAGCCCCTCTTTGATCGGCTCGATCAAACCCTTGCGCGTGATGATCCAGAAATCATCGCCGCCAATATGCCCGACGAAATCGTCCGCCGTTCCCAGCTCGTCGATGACGTCGTTCAGGAGCATGCCCGTAAAGCGCAGGACCTCCTCGCCGGCCACAAAGCCGTACACCTCGTTAAAGGCGTTCAGGCCATTGATGCCGATATAGAGGATTCCCCAATCCTCTTGGCGCATAATCTCGCGTAATTGCTCCTCAATCAGCCGACCACTGGGTAAGCCCGTGCTCGGACTGGTGAGGCTCGCGATTTCTGCGCTCTTGATCGTGTTTCGCACACGCAAGCGCAGCTCCTCTACATCGAAGGGCTTGGTGATATAGTCATCGGCGCCTAGCTCTAACCCGTGAATCTTGTCACTACGCTCGTCTTTCTGGGTCAGGAAGATGATGGGGATATGACTGGTACGCAAGTTCGTGCGTAACTGCCGACAGACTTCGTACCCGTCGATATCGGGCAACATGATGTCCAATACGATCACATTGGGCATCTTCTGCCGGGTCATCTCCAACGCCACACCACCTCTAGGCGCCACATAGACTTCATAGCCCTGCGATTTGAAGTACAGCTGCAACATATTAGAGATGTCAAAATCGTCCTCTACGACTAGAATGCGGCCCTCACTCATTCGTTACCTCCTACCAACCATCAAGAGACATAAGTATCGCTGACAGCTCTCGCTTTGACGCGCTGAATCAGCGATTCGTCCAATTTGTGCTCAAAACTGCGTAAAGCGGCCAGTTCAAAGCCATGCTTGGCTGCTAAAGCATCGATCCGCTGAATTTTTTCTAATGAAAGATGCTTGCCTATCGAATAATTCTCAAATGTACCTTCCAACGTTAATGCCATGATCTCCGCAAAACACCCATAAGTCAAATCTGGCGGCAAACCATAATCAAAACCAAACGTGACATCGCCCGGCACTCGAACCAAGCCGCCATCGATGACCAACACGTCATCGCGTGCATGAGCCACCTTCAAAGAGACATCACGCGGGCGCGAGACATCGCACACCACGGCGCCGCGTCGAAGCATCTCCGGCTGGACCAAGTTGCCGCCGGCGCTGGTCACGGTGATGACGACATGCGCCGAACAGATGGCCGTCACATCCGTTGAAATTTCCACGACCCCACAACCGGCCGCTTTGACCTCCTCCGCCAACGCGACGAGGCGCTCTTGATCGCGCGCGATGAGCGCCATCTGCGTCACCTCGGAGGCCAGCATCCGCACCACGGCGGCGCCAATCGCCCCCGAAGCGCCGACCACCGCCACCTTCGTCGATGACAGATCGATGCCCATCTTGCGGGCGGCCATCTGGGTGGCCTGGACCGAAACGGCAGCCGTGTAGCTGTCGCCGGAGGAAACAGCGATGTCCAGATTGCGGGCAATCGTCTCGCCGCCATCTCCGACGACGGAGGTGTAGGCCCCTAATCCCAGAATTTGGGCGCCCAATCGCTCCGCCAAGTGTCCGGCCGCGATAATTTTTCGATAGACCTCCTTTACGGGTAAGTGTAACATCCTTTGGGCCGTGTAAGGCACCGCAATCAGCCATCCTTCAATTTCCTTCCCGGTGGCCTGGGATCGAATGCCGGTCACGTGTGAAAGTTGAACCGGCGGCCAAAATCGAGAGAGAAAGTGTATGGCTAATTCGGGCAAAACGCGGCCTAAAAAAGGATATTTACGAGCTACATCACGCTTAGGATCAATCGGATGAATAATAAAAGCAAAAGAGTCCATTCACCACCATATCATTCACGGGGGTAATATCGCGGATGTAACCGTTCGCCTCCCTCTATTTTCAGATGATCACTATCTTCATAATAAACATTTTTGGCAATCACCCGCCGATCAGGCGAGGCAAACAGAATTACATCCGATTCAATCATGCGCGCCGGATAGACAATCAGCCCGGAGCCAAGCCGAACGTTATGACCCACTGCGCTGCCCAGCGCCGTCATGCCCGTCTCCTCCAGTTTGCCGCCGAAGTGCGCGCGGATCGACTTCCCCACCAAGTTGAAATCGGTGAAGGTGTTTCCGGCGCCCACAAACGAATCGCGCCCCACCACGCACATCTGAAGACAAGTATTCTGAGCGACCATGCAATTGTCCATCAGCACGGTCCGATACAGGGCGGCTCGAAAGGGCAAAAAGGAGCCGCCGCCGACGACACTCAACATCAATTCGCACCCTTGATCAATCGTTACGTTATCTCCTATGATGCAGTTCCGCACCACCGCGCCCGGCCCAATATCCACGTTGTTACCGATGATCGTAGGGCCTTGAATAATGGCCGTCGGGTCGATGGAGCAATTTTTCCCCGTTTGAATCAGTTCCGAGGAGGTCAAAACCTGCTTTCGCTCTAACATCGCCCGCCAGAGTAGTTTGAGGCTCAAAGCTACATCGCGTTCCAATTCCTGCTCGAATTGCGCGCCCATCGCGAAGATGCCGAAATCGATGTTGGCGTGCAAGACGTGCATCCAGTGCTCGAGGGAGAGGAAAGGCTTGGTGGGCAGATTATAGACCAGATCACCGTAAGCGTCGGACATATGCGTGGGGACGTGGTAGAAGCCGACTTCACGCGGCTCCGTGTCGATCATCAGGGGACGGACGACCGGCTCGACGCCATAGGGATAGTACCAGAGGTCAGCGACGAAGTAGTTGCCCTCGCGCCGGATACCGCGCTGGAGATAGAGCGCCTGCCCCTCAATGGCGGGATCATCCAACTCGAAGGCGACGCGACACGCTTTCCCCAAATTCTGCGCCCGCCCGATGAACTCCTCGATGAATCGCTCATCAAAATAGAGATTGTCCCGATAGATCAATGTCTCGACGCGATCGTTCCCCAACTCGGAGATGGAGTTGATCTCGCGCTCCTCGGTGGTGTAACGCGCCAGCAAGTCACGCTGATAGAGCCACAGCGGTTTGCCCTGCACGCTCAATTCGCGCGCAGGTTCATTGAAGGGAGGGATTTTTCGTTTTTCGCGTAAGATGATTTTTCGCACGGTTCGCTACCCCACGGGACTTCTACCATTCAACTCGACCTCGTCAACTGATGGGCACCTTTTGCACCTGCACGATGCACATAGGATCGTTTTTCGCGATGCACGCAACCTCTCCCACATCAAAGCGCCGCCCTCGGCTGACCCAATACAAAATCTCCTCCACAATCCCAATAATCAGAAAACAAACTGGCTCCGAAGCATATCGTCCCCAGCAGATGCCACAGCGCGTGATCTCCAAGAAATAGGTCGCACCATCCTCTTTCAAAGTCACGCGCTGATCTGAGTAGCGGTTGAGAATCTCGGCCAACACCTCAAGTCCAATGCGCGCCCGGAGGGTAATTGGCAAAATGCGAAGCATAAAGTCCATGAAGCCTATCACGGCGCCAAAGCCCTCAATGCCGAACCGGAAGCAGATATGACCCGATTGTCGCGCCAGTCGCCGGCCAGCGCGCTGTCCAAACATACCCTCCATCGCTTCGAAAAGGCGGCCAGATTCCTCAAACGTCATCCCCGGTTCAAAATCGGCCGGAGGGTAGGAGTCAATGTAGTGGGGCAAACGCGCTGTGTGCAGAACTGCGTTCAACCCATTTTTCCCCAACACCTCCTCCATCGAGAGGAGAATAACTCGAGAAATTTTATTCGAGAACGTGTAGGAACGGTCATCTAACTCAGAATTCATTCAGTGTCATTCAGGAAGCTGTAGATTTTTGCATGGAATTCATCCGTTTCATCCAACATCGGGAAATGTCCAGCCCCTTCAAAATAGTGCACGACGTTTCTATCCACGTACTTTTTTAACACCTCACCCTGTTTAGGCGTGACAATGTTGTCCTTGCGTCCAAAAATACCCATCGTAGGAACTTGCAACTCGTGGAGCCGGGGGCGCAAATCAGTCTCCCGCAAATCGCGGATGCTTTTGGAGAAAGATTCCATCGTGGTGCGGCTCAGATCGCGCTCGAACATCCCCATCAACGTGCGCCAGTCTTTGGTGAAGGAGAACGCGAGCGCCTTCATAATGAAAGGCAAGAGGCCCGTGGAATATAACAACCATCCGACTTGTTGATAGCCGGATATTTTCAACAGGAGGCTCAACCCTGATCCGACGATGGGCGAGCCGATAATTGATAGCTTAGAGACGCGATCGGGGTGATCCAGCGCCAAGCTAAGGGTGACCGTCCCTCCCATCGAGTGGCCCATGACCGGCGCGCGAACCAATCCCATCCGCTCCATAAATTGATCCACCATCTCGACGTACTCATCAACCGTGAAGGAGCCTTGCTTAGCCGAATCGCCAAATCCCCAAAAATCCAGCGCGTAGGTCTTGTACCCACGCTCGCCTAGAAATTCCATTGTTGAATACCAATAACTCCATGATCCCATCCAACAATGCAATAAGACAACCGGCTTACCTCGGCTGTAAGTTTCGTAATGGACAATTCCACGATCTGTAACAATAGAACTCATATTTTCCCCCCGTCCCCGCACCTATTTATTACAATCATATCACATGGCGCACAGGGACGACACAAAGGGGTCGTTGCGACTTAGTTAAAATAAGGTTACTCTTCATCCATCAATTCGAGAATTGAATAGAGTAATTCCAGTAATACGTTCTTCACACTTTCCTTATCCAACGCAACGCATGGCACCACCTTGACGTCCGGCTCGATGCGTAGGACGATGCGCAAATCCCCCGGCGGCCAGGCGTCCTCAAGGTCCTGCTTGTTGGCCGCTACAATGTACGGGACGGGGGAGTAACTGCGGAAGGTGTCCAGGATCCGCCGCGCTTCGCGGAAGGTCTCCGGGCGGGTGCTGTCCACCAAGACGATGAAGCCCAACATGCCCTCGGAGAGAATCTCCCACATGAAGTCGAAGCGCTTTTGTCCCGGCGTTCCGAATAGATATAGGATCAAATCCTCATCGATGGTGATCCGACCAAAGTCCATTGCCACAGTGGTCTGATGCTTGATACGCTCCGCCTCCCGCGTGATCTTGCGATCCGTGGAGACCACATCAATCTCACTGACGGATTGAATCAGCTCTGTTTTGCCTGAAGAGAAAGGCCCGGTAACGACAATCTTTAAAGTCTGCATGGCTTATAACTCCCGAATCCGACCAATTAAGCGTTGAACGATGCCCCGTTTTACGTCGGGGCGACGCATCTTCGCAGATTCCCCCCCGGCTTCTCTCTCGCCAGCCTTCCCGCGACCGGGAGCCGCGACCGGGCGTGGCGGACGGACAACTTCAACAACCCCGGCTTGGATCAAGCTGTAGACGATCTTCCGAATCTGCAGTTCGCCCATGTTGTTATTCTGAGCAATTTGTCGGATGGTATTTCTAGGGTTAATGAAAGAGATCACCCGCCACTCCTCAACGCTGAGGTTGATGTCCCGCAAGGGGGTAGTCGGACGCTCCGCGAACTTCAACGCGACATCTAAGTCGGGAAGTTCGTCTTGGAGTCGCTCCCACTCCTTCAAGCGGCGACTGCCTTCCATAATGACATTTTCCAAAGCGATGGAGGTGGTGATCTTGCCCTTCACCGTCAGTTTCGAGGGTTCAAATCTAAAGGTGCCATCGTACCAAGAGAAGACCTGATACACGACATCTAAGACGTGACTACGCACACTCTCGATGACCTGCTGTGGTTGTAAGCGACCGCTGGTGATTAAAACCTGAGCAATATCTCGATCCGGCTTACCTGGCATGTTGGATTGAATCATCCGCACCTGATCCGCCGTGAAAACGCCGTTTCGCTGCAAGATCACGGGGAGATTATCCTCCATGCCCTCCATCGTCGCGTAAATCAATTTCCCCTCTCGGAAGCAGAGATACGAGCTTTTATCGCTCGCCGTGTTCTGCAGATAGAGGGTTCCTGTCTTACGCGCGAGGTTGATGAGATTCAACAATTGTGTGATGCCAAAATCTTCCAGTCTACCTTTTAGCGCCATTTCCAACCGTCCTTAAATCTGTGGGATAATAGTGAGTGGATACCTCTCAGGAAATTTCAGTGGATACATTCTTCTCCAGCTTCTCTATCAGCAACGATAGTAATGCAAAAAGAGAAGCCTTTTAGCCAACCAGCTCTTCCCTCAAGAGGTCTCGATACCGCGTACTATCAAGATGCAACCATCCCCGTCGATAAAACTAACCGCATGCCTAACATAACATACTATTTACAAACCTCAACTGCAGTCTAAGTAATTATAGCCGTCTTCTAAGATAGAGCAAATGTAACCGTTTAGTCTAGTGAGGTGCAACGCACTTTTGGGCTTATCGTCAGCATAAGGTAGTTCCAGAAATTAAAACCTCCCAAACCTGATGTTTTCCCCTCTGAAAATTCCCCGCTTTTGGGAGACTTATTTTCTTGGAACGGCCTAAGCGCAAGTCAACTGAAGTTGACTCCATTTCTACACGGTTTATTTACAGGCGGTTTTAGCCGATTTCAGCTCTTAGCCTGCGATTCATCCGCAGGCGCAGGCGGCGTAAGCTGCCTTTTCCGACGATCAAGCGTTACACCCCTTTCCTTCTGTTCAAGTGCGTTGCACCTTGTCTGCTCAGAAAACTAAACAGTTACGGGCAAATAATGTCAGGCAGCGGGGAGGGCTTTCATTATTATGGATCAAAATCCTTACTCTCTGCCCCCCCTTTCCAATTTTTAGCGACGCCAACCGGATTTACTGGCCCACACATCATGAGCTGGTGCGCTTGTCCTTCAATTCCTCAGCCTGCGAGAGGATCTCCAACGCGCCCTGCTGCGCCGCTTCCCCGCGCGTGCCCAACATCTGCCCCAACTCGACGACGCGCTCCGGGCGTTCCAGGCGCGTGACGCGCGTGATTGTTCGCCCTTCGACGACGTGCTTCTGCACGCGGAAGTGGGTATCGCCGAAGCCGGCCAATTGCGGCAGGTGGGTGATGCATAGGACTTGACGATGCTCGACGCCGGCGGCTCCATCCACATCCACATCGCCATCGTTGCGCTCGGTCAACTGCCACAGTTTCGTCCCCACGACCGCGCCGATCCGCCCACCGATGCCCTGGTCGATCTCATCGAAGATGAGCGTCGGCGTCTGATCCGCGCGGGAGAGGACGGTCTTGAGCGCCAACATCAGGCGCGCGGTCTCGCCGCCGGAGGCGACGTGCACCATGGGCTTCAACCCCTCGCCCACGT